>JAJYBV010000079.1 GCA_021778805.1 Chloroflexota bacterium
TCGGCTGTACGCTCTACCAAGTCCGGGCTCGTTTATGGGATGACTACCTTACTCAGGAGTTACTCAACCCGCGCATTCCTGTCTTGTCCCATTCGTAAGCGAAAGTCCTAAAAATATAAAAAGTATAATGACTCAGGTGGTGGTGAACATCAAGGATAAGTGAACTGAAAGATGTGAGTGGTATAGCATGGATAAGCCCGTCGGTAAAGCTGCCGCCGGTTCCAAGCAAAAACAAACAGCTTGATGGCATCTTGCAACGCCTTTTGGTAGCCGCACACTTTAGGCAATAGGAGCTTTACGGGCTATTTGTAAGGGATTTTCTTGACAGCATTCTGCGCTAATGTTATACTGCCAGGTAGGATTCAAGTAAGAAATCAGCAGATTTTTCTGCGCTATGGATTACATAAGGCAAGGGAAACTTCCCCATGTTGCACTCTAGAACTCTTCTGCGATTTGGCTCTTTTGTGAAATTAAATACCATTTCCGCCTTGCCGGTTCCATATATGAATCATGGAGATTTTCCCGAAGGCAAATGTTTAGGCGCATATCTTTTTCCACAATCTAATACTGTTTGGGTGCGGCTTGCCGAACGGCTGGGCGGACAAATTTGGCCGCCAAATTTGGCGCATACGGAACATTGCGTTATTCCGCTGAATGCGGCGCAAGACAGCGCTCCTTCGGCGCACGCTATCGAGTTGTTTGGCTCTATGCCGCTGTATTGTTCCGATGGCAAATTTGGCCGGCTGAAAAGCATGTTCATTGATAATGAAACCGGAACCGCAGTTTCGTTGGTTGTGCAGGTTCGCGCGCGCACGCTTTTTGCCTCTGCCGACAGTGAGTTTGCCGAGCTTTGGGATGTAAGCGGTAAATCTTTGCTGATTCCACCGCAGTGGGCAGTTCATCCCCCCGAACCAGTGAGAAACAACGGTTTTGAGAAACAAGTGTATTTGGACGCAACTGCGCAGCAGATTGCGCATTGTTTATTGCTTCGTGATGACGCGGATATATGTGAAGATATTTGGAGATTGATTGCGCAGTCTACAGCGCTTACGCCATATATTTCCGGATTGCGCATAGCGGTGCACGAAGGAACCGCCGAGCTGAGCGGTGAGTATTTGCCGCTGCACTTGAAAAATACTTTGGAAAATGATGTTTGGCATATCGGCGGTGTGCTGAATGTTATCAACCATATTCCAACTCACCGTTAACCCGCGTTCCACTTGAATAATTTTTTTGTAACTACTCAGGAGTACTTGAAGCACTGAGAAAGAGGGACAAGCGCCATAAAACGAACCTCCACATGATGGTCTTTGATATTTTCATCAGGATGAAGACCATCATTGCGGAGCAAAGCGATGCCCCATAGTGCCTGTTGTTGAACAAACACTGACCGGCTATACACGGGTGGAGGTGGGGAAACAAGCCACACGATGAATCGTGTGGTGTTCGTTTCGGGGCCACCTTGGCGCCAATATTTCCTTGGGAATATTGTTTAAAAAAATAATATTTGGGGACACCCCAAACCCCTCGCAAGGGGCGGCTGCCCCTTACGTATCCCCATATGTGTACCGTGCGGCGTTTCGTTTTTATAAAAATAATATTTGGAAACACCCCAAACCCTGTGCAAGGGGCGGCCGCCCCTTACATATTCCGGCATATGTGTACCGTGCGGTGCATTGTTATTAAACGACAAAATTAATCAGTTTGCCTTTAACATAAATCAATTTCCGAATTTCTTTGCCGGAAATATATTTCACCACCTTCTCGTGTGTTTGCGCAATTTCTTTAATCGTGTCATCTGTAGCGTCGGCGGGTACTTCGATAGATCCGCGTAATTTGCCGTTTACCTGAATGGGAATCGTAATAACCGAATCTTTCGTTAACTCTTCGTCATATTCCGGCCAGTTTTGTGTGTGAATGCTTTGCGAAATGCCGCGCCTGCTCCACAACTCATCGGTAATATGCGGCGCCAGCGGGGCCAGCAGTAACAGCAGCGTATGAAACGCTTCGGTAAATTCCTCGGGACATTGTTCCGCCAATCCGCCGGATCGCGAGTCTTGCAGCGCGTTCAGTGTCTCCATCAATGCTGCAATGATGATATTAAAACGGAATTGCGGGTAGTGTTCCGAAACCCGTTTTATCATTTTATGCCGCAGCGTAATCAAAGCGGAGGCCTCCGGGCTGGACGCAGCGGTCTTTTTGTGCAGCAAGTGTTCGGTTTCAATGCCCATTGTCCAAATACGGTTCAAAAATCGGGCAACACCTTCCACACCTTTAGGACTCCATGGTCCGCCCATATCAAACGGCCCCATAAACATCAAGTAACAGCGCACCGCGTCAGCGCTATATGCGTCTACCACACTATCTGGCGCAACCACATTCCCGCGTGATTTCGACATCTTTTGGGAATCTGAACCCAGCACTATGCCTTGATGAAACAAGCGTTTAAACGGTTCATTAAATTGTACCAGCCCCATATCGCGCAATGCTTTAACAAAGAACCGCGCATACAGCAAGTGCATAGTCGTGTGTTCGGCGCCACCGGTGTACACCTGAACCGGCAGCCATTGGGCAATTTTTTGCGGATCCCACGCAGCCTTGTCGTTATGCGCATCCATATACCGCAAGAAATACCATGAAGAACACATAAAGGTATCCATGGTGTCGGCTTCGCGCAGCGCCGGGCCGCCGCAAACCGGGCAGGTGGTGTTGCGGAACGCGGGGTCCAGCGCTAAGGGCGATTCCCCGGTCGGTTTAAATTTAGCGTGTTCGGGCAAGCTCACCGGCAGTTGATCTTCCGGAACCGGAACGACGCCATCTTTTTCGCAATGCACAATTGGAATAGGGGCGCCCCAAAAGCGCTGCCGCGAAATCAGCCAATCGCGCAGCCGGTAAGTCACCGCTTTTTTCCCCATACCGTTCTGCTGCAATTCAGCTATTATTGCGGTTTTCATTTCTTCAACAGTTAATCCGGTGAATTTTCCGGAATTGACAATGCGGCCATACGCTGTTTTCGGCGCTGTCCATTCAGCTGGATCAATCAATTCTTCATTGTCATCAGCCACAACCTGCCGAATTGGCAATCCAAATTTGCGGGCAAAATCAAAATCGCGTTCGTCGTGGCCGGGAACGCCCATAACTGCGCCATGACCATAGCCTGCCAATACATAATCGGCGACCCATACGGGTATTTTTTCCCCATTCGCGGGATTGATCACATACCCGCCGGTAAACACACCGGTTTTGGGCCGTTCGGTGTCTTGGCGTTCGATCTCCGATTTTTTGCTGGCTTCTATAATATATTCGCGAACTTTCTTTTTGCGCTGCGGAATGGTAATTTTCTCAGCCAACGGATGTTCCGGAGCAATAACAAAGAAAGTGACGCCAAAAATAGTATCCGGGCGAGTGGTAAACACCGGCACATCAATAGTTTCTTTTTTTGTTGCGGCGGTAAAGTGAACTTCAGCGCCTTCACTGCGGCCAATCCAATTGCGCTGCATAACAATAGTTTTTTCCGGCCAATTCAATTCATCAAAGTTCAGCAATTCATCTGCGTATTTGGTGATGCGGAACAGCCACTGATCGATTTCTTTGCGAATTACTTCAGTGTCGCAGCGTTCACATTTTCCGTTTACCACTTGCTCATTTGCCAACGTGGTCTGGCAGTTTGGGCACCAATTTGCCAGCGCTTTCGTGCGATACGCCAACCCATGCTTATACATTTGTAAAAACAGCCATTGAGTCCACTTATAATATTCAGGCGCGCAAGATACCACTTCACGCGGCCAATCCCATGACACGCCCATTTTGCGCAGCTGGCCGCGCATATTGGCAATGTTCGACATGGTCCAATCGTGAGGATCTAAATTGCGTTTAATTGCGGCGTTTTCCGCCGGCAAACCAAAAGCGTCGAAGCCGATAGGCTGTGAAACATTATAGCCTTTCATGCGCATAAATCTGCTGAATGCGTCATGTCCGGTATAGGCATACCAGTGGCCGATATGTAAATCTCCGGATGGATACGGCAGCATGGTCAAGCTGTAAAAATTTTGTTTTCCGGGAACATGATCTTGTGTATAGCCGATTTTTAACTGCTCCCAGATTTTCTGTCTTTTTTGTTCAATTTCTTGTGGACGGTATTGCGGCGGTTCGGTTGTATTTTTTGCCGCCGAAGGCGGTGTTTTTGCCATATAGGTTCTCCATTGTACTTTAAAATTATTGCTGAAAAGTTGGGTATACCAAATTACCAGAAAGCTGCGCCGCAATTGATTGCGGCAAGACGCTCTGTAGGGATATTTGGTTGGGTGAGAAGGGAGAAACCGGTGATATTACACTTTGTGTCGCGGTTTCTCCCAAGTAAGGGTAGAGAGTGAATGAAACATATATGTTGTTCTCCTTCAAAAAAGCATAAAAAAAACGCCCTTCATCCCGTCGGACGAAAGACGTATAAAAACGCATTCCGTGGTTCCACCCACATTAGCGAACTGTTAGATTACTATGGTGGACCTGAGGGGATTCGAACCCCTGGCCTTCTGTATGCCATACAGACGCGCTACCACTGCGCCACAGGCCCATAACCTGACAAAAAACGCTCACTTTAGACGATAACGGAGTTACCGGACCCAGCTAAGCAAAGCCTTCACTGAATCGAAACGTGCAGGCGAGTTCAGCCAAATGCTTCAGCGATGCGCTGGATTGCAACATATCACTGTATTGAAGCGCCGCCTTGCACCAACCGGCGGGTCTCTGAAAAAACGGCTTACTACTCCTGACGGGACGCAACATTCAAGCGAACCTGCGTCTTTTTCAATAGTATCACATAAATTCTTAAATTGCAAGAGAAAATTCAAGCAATCTAATCAAGCGTCGAAAAACAAACACCACAAGATAATTCATGTGGTTTGTTTTGTCCCTCACCGGATATGTGTACCGTGCGGTGGTTGTTTTTAAAAATATATTTGGGGACGCCCCAAGCCCCGCGCAAGGGGCATCCGCCCCTTGCGAATCCCCGGATATATGTGTACCGTGCGGTGATGCATTAATATAAAGATGTATTTGGGGACGCCCCAAACCCCGCGCAAGGGGCTGCGCCCCTTACGTATCCCCTGTGTACCGTGCGGTGGTTGTTTACAAAAAAATCATTTGGGAGGCGCCCCAAGCCCCGCGCAAGGGGCTACTGCCCCTTACGAATCCCCGAATTTGTGTACCGTGCGGTGTTATTGGCTGGCCGGCTGCAAAACGAACATCACAAGAAGAATTTAATTGAAAAATATATTGTTAATATGGTAAAATAAGAAAGCGCTGAATTGGATCAGCGCTAGCATAGTAAGGAACATATTTGAACGGAAACTATATGAATTCTTCTCAGCAGAATAATCCTTTACACAACACAGCTCGGCCCGATTATGAACGCGAAACCAGACGAGGGATACCGGAGGTTATTTTAGCTGAAGGAAAAACTGTGGAACAAACTGCCGCTATAACACGTCAATTTATAGAACGGACAGGCAGAGCGCTCATTTCGCGTTTACGAGATGAGGCCGCTGCGGAGATTTTGTATAGTCTTTCTGATATTGAATTGAACATTGTAAAATATCCTGAAGCGCGCGCATTGAATATTATGAGCAGTTCATATCATCCGTTCAAAACCGGCGGACATATCGGTGTTATTTCCGCCGGAACATCAGATATTCCTGTTGCTGAGGAAGCGTGTTTCATAGCCGAAGCAATGGGGTGCAGGGTAAGCAGAATATATGATGTCGGAGTTGCCGGCGTTCACCGTTTATTCCAACCGCTGGATGCGCTTATAGCAGACGGTGTAGACGCAATTGTTGTTGCAGCCGGTATGGATGGCGCTTTGCCGTCTTTAGTTGCAGGACTGTCTCCGGCTCCTGTCATTGGGTTACCCACCCCTGTTGGCTATGGATTAGGCGGCCAGGGAAAAGCGGCGTTATATTCCATGCTGCAAAGTTGCTCACCGGGTCTTACCGTCGTCAATATTGGCAACGGCATTGGCGCAGGATCTTTTGCTGCGCTGATTGCCAATCGAACTGCCAAAGCGATTGCAGACCGTGCAGGCTATGCAGAAACCGTTCTATCAGAACGAGCAACTCCTGAGTGAACGGCAGATTCAACCTTTCCAAAGCGGCGTGGAATATACCCAATATTATGTAATAAAACGCAATGTAGCAGAAAGGTGAAATATCATGGCAGGAAACAAGCGGGGGCCGGCCCCAGGTTCACAAAAAGCTAAACATGGCGGACAAGCCGTGCGTGAAAAATACGGAGTAGAGTTTTATTCACAAATCGGCAAAAAAGGCGGCGAATCAGTAAAGGCGAAACTCGGTCAAGATTTTTACGCTAAAATCGGCAAAAAGGGCGGTGAGGCAACGAAGCGCCAACAGGGCCTTGAATTCTATTCGCGTATTGGCAAAAAAGGCGGCGAACATGGTCACGCTCATACCGATGTGAACGCCGAATAAGTATTTTTCCCGCGCGCATGGTGACGTTTTATAGCGTCACCTTTTTTTGTGTCCGTTAATTCATTTTACTTGGCAGGAATTTTTGTTTAAAATATTCTGCACAGTACACATATCCGGGGATTCACAAGGGGCAGCGCCCCTTGCGCGGGGATTGGGGTGTCCCAAAAAAAATTTTTTATAAACAAACACCGCACTCCAACATCAGGGATTCACAAAGGGCAGCGCCCCTTGCGCGGGGATTGGGGTGTCCCAAAAAAAATTTTTTATAAACAAACACCGCACTCCAACATCAGGGATTCACAAGGGGCGGTAGCCCCTTGTGCGGGGATTGGGGTGTCCCCAAAAATATCTTTATAATAATGAATTGCACAAATTTATGAGATAAAAAAAGTCTTCCAAGTTTTATGGAAGACTTTTGATGTGCCTAAAACCAAACTAAACCGGCCGTGAGCTGGAACGCGCGGAAGATCTTCCGCCTTCGCCGGCGCCATAACCGCAGTATGGGCAGGCATTCCACTTCAGCTCCAGTAAATGGTCGCAACGCGGGCACGAGCGACGCAGCTTTGTGGAACACGAAGGGCAAATCTGAAAGTCAGATTCAACACGATAATGGCAGGTGGGGCAAGTTTGGCGTTCGGTCATTTCCGCCAGCAAAGATTCTTCCTCTAATTGGCGTTCGTACAGATCTGCCAGCGTTTGCCGCGGGCGCAACACCAAATACACTAGTAAACCTAACCCCGGGAAAACTACCGCAAGGCCGACAGCAAAAATTTGAAAGATAAAATCTTGTGTGCGCGAGCGAATATCCCGCCATGCCCAGATAACAGAACTAATCCAAAGCGCAACACCATAGGCTACTAAAAAGGTGATACCATAGCCAATCAAACTGGATGTGCTTGAGGCAAGCGCTAAGCGCATCATGCCCATAGGAAGAAGCCCCCTTCTTATATAACATGCTGAGCAGCAACAAAACATATATACTGCGCAGCCATGCCGCTTTACTATTTTATTAAAACTTTTGCTTCGTACTCATAATGATATTTCTTGCAAAGCAGTTGAAAACCATCCAAGATCTGCTCCATTCCCTTGTTGAGGTGGTGAAGTTATGCAAATGGCGGTTATTTTGGCAAGCAAAAGTCCTAAAATTGTTACAAAAGCGCGCATTGCTTGATTCATTATAAGCTTTTGTTATTATCATACACCAATTATCTTCAAACGGATAACCTGTATCAGCATATTTTCCTATTCTATGTGCAAAACCGCCCTTTTTCCGTTTGCCTGCCGATAGTTCATTATGTTTTATTGTACCACTTTTTATGCCGTTTTACCGCGCCGGTGAAGAAATTTTTATGTGTATTACGCCAGTCGTTTTACCTCGGCTTCGCCGCCCTTTATTCCAATGCGTTTTGTTAAGCGCCGCCAAATGTTTTCCGGTGGCGCTGCTGTTTTGGGAACATCGGCGTCTGGAGTATAGCGGAACTGGGCATGCTGCGAAAGCGGCGCTTTTGTAACCAATTCTTTCCGGCAATTTTGCAAATCGCGCGCCAGCGCCGCCGCAGAACGATATCTCCGCTCCGGATCTTTTTCCACAGTTTTTTGAATAATAGCCTCAACGGCATACGGCACATCCGGAACTAAATAACGGATAAGCGGAAATGGCTCACTGGCGTGCTGCATGGCAACCGAAATTGGGTTTACACCGTGGAACGGTGGCTCTCCGGTAATAATTTCATATAGCACTACGCCCAAAGAATAAATATCAGAAGCCGGTGACAGCGGATCTCCTTTTGCCTGTTCCGGGGAAAGATAGTCGGCGGTGCCTAAAACCACCCCGGTTTTAGTCAGTTCACGGTTATCAGTAACATAGGCTATGCCAAAATCGGTTAAACGCGCGCGGAAATCTTCGGTCAATAAAATATTTTGCGGCTTAATATCCCTATGGATAACGCCGCGCATATGCAGCGCCGAAAGCGCGGAACACACTTGTTCGCCGATTGCCAGCGCAAAAATGGCCGGCAGATTTTTGCGCAGCTTAATAAATTTCTTTAAATTTATGCCGTCAACATATTCCATGACCAAATAAAGCATAGAGTCGTTTTCAATAAAATCATATATCATTACAATATTGGGATGAGTTATACTGGCGCCGGCCCGGGCTTCCCGCAAAAAACGCTCTCCGGCCAGCGGATCTGTGCGCCCGGCGTCTTCTTTGCGAATGGCTTTTATGGCAACATAGCGGTCCATCCGAAAATCCCAGCCGCGGTATACAACTGCCATGCCGCCTTTGGCAATGGTATCAATAATTTCATAGCGCCCGGCTATTAAATGAGGTTCCTGCTGTATTACATCCATACGATTCTGTAGTTCCAATGCCATAACGTAGTTTGCCGACAGGAAATCCGCTTGCTGCAAGCTGTTTGCGCAATAAAGCGATTATCCCGTTACCTTCCTTGTATATTCAGTATACATATCTGCCCAAGATTACTGCCCCAAAAATGCGGCCGCCGCTGGTTTGGCAGGTATCACTACATAAAGCAAGAAACGGGCCGTTGATGGGTACTTTCTACCTAATTATCTTGTATAGGAATAATGGAGTAAAACAGGGGTTTATGGTAGGAAACAGCAAGCTTTACGGCAATGAACCGTATCTGCCTCGTTTGATACAATACAATTGATATGATTCATGTTCATAACAAATTGAGGTTTTCATGAGACGGTTACAAAACGCATATAAATCGATCTATATTATTGAGGATGATCCTTCATCAGCGTCTATGCTGCGCGAGGTGCTGGAACTTGAAGGCGATGCTTCATGGAACATTACCGTGCTTTCTACCGGTTCCGACGCCATGAAAGCGATCGACGCCCACACACCGGATTTGGTGTTGCTGGATATTTCCTTGCCGGATATTGATGGCGCCGCGGTGTTTAAATATATGCGTAAGAAATTCTCTACCCGCAATAAGCCGGTGCTGTTTATTTCCGGCGCTACAAACTACGATCTGCATACCCATGGCATCGATGAGGGTGTGCTTTTGCGCAAACCGGTTAGCGTTAATTCGCTATTGCATGTGGTGCGCGCACACTTGGCCGCGGCGTAGCAACATCTAATGGCAATATAAACCGGCCATGGCGGCTAGCCTTGCATAATCCACCATGGCGCATAGCAGCTTCTTTCTGCTGTTAAATCGGTTTCAGCTGATCGCCAAATTATTTGGCAAGTTTTTTGCCGTTTTCGTATCGATAGAATCCCTCGCCGGTTTTTCGGCCTAGTTTACCCGCCGCAGTCATCTGCCGCAACAAAGGCGTAGGTATAAAGCGTTCGCCCAGCAGTACGGTGTTGTTTTCCAGAATATGCAGCAGCACATCGATACCGACAAGATCGGCAAGTTCAAACGGCCCCATGGGAAAGTTATATCCCAAGCGAATTGCTACATCAATATCTTCCACTGTGCCCACTCCTTCATCTAAACACCGCGCCGCTTCGGCCAGCATTGCCATGCCGATGCGCGTCGTTATGAATCCGGGATAATCTTTCGCTTTAGCCGTTTCTTTGCCAAGAGCTTGGCAAAACTCTAAAGACTTTTGCAAGGTTGCGGCGTCTGTTTGATAGGCTGTAATTACTTCTACCAGTTTCATGGCCGGAACCGGATTAAAAAAGTGCAGGCCAATTACTCGTTCCGGGCGCGCGCACACGGATGCGATTTCGGTGATGGATAAGCCCGAAGTGTTGCTGGCAAGTATGGCTGTCGGCCGGCAAACTGCGTCGAGCTTCGCAAAAATGCCGCGCTTTACTGCCATATCTTCAAACGCGGCCTCTATGACAATATCCGCTTCGGCAAAAACCTCCCAATCAGAACTGTACCGGATGCGCGCGCGCTGCTCTTCCGCGGCTTCTGCGGAAATTTGACCTTTATCGCGCTGCCGATCTATCATTTTGTTGATAGATGCGCGCGCTTTAGCTAAGGCGGCGTCATCGACATCACGCACAATTACCGAACAAGCGGTAGACCTGGCTATTTCATATGCTATGCCAGACCCCATGGCGCCACCGCCAACAACGCCGGCTATCAAGAAATCAGTCATTGATTCAGCACTCCCATTCATGCATAAATGTGGTATAAAAAATGTGCTACAGTTAAAGCAGCAAGTATTCTACTTTCAATTTCGCATATACGGAGACAACTGTCCATGCCGCATAGACATAATCATTCCGATGATGATCATAGCCAAGATACACATTCTGAACCGAATATTCCTACCATGGATGACTTTTTGCAAGGCGCGCCGATTATTCCCGGAAAAATAGCGCCGGGCATTTCGGCTGCCGACCTGATTGACACTGCCTTTCAGGCGTATAACGCCGGCAGATTAAATGAAGCTTGCCGGCTATATGCAACAAAAATGCTGAAACCGGAAAATGATGTTACCGTAGCGCTTACCGTCGCCGGAGCAATGACTCCCGCCGGCATTGGCGGCGCTATTATTACCCTGATTGAGCGCGGCGCGGTGGATGTTATTGTGAGCACCGGCGCTAATATGTACCACGATATTCATCACGCGCTTGCAATGACTTTGCGCCGCGGCCGATTCGATGTTTCTGATGTTGCTTTGCAGGAAGCGGGCGTTATTCGTATTTATGATATTTTGTTTCCGGACCAAACACTGCTGGATACGGACACTTGGCTGAGAGAAATTTTTAAAAGTTTTCCGCAGCGCCCCATGTCCACCGCCGAGTTGCATTATCTCATCGGCAAAAAACTGCTGGAAACCGGCGCTCAGCCGGAGTACTCTGTTTTGGCGCAGGCTGCTAAATATGATGTGCCAATTTATACCTCTTCTCCGGGTGATTCTTCGATTGGCATGAATTTAGCGCGGCATCAGCTGGATGGCGGCGCGCTAACCATTGATCCGCTGTTTGATGTGCATGAAACAACTGCCATCGTGCAGGCTGCTCCACAAAATGGCGTGCTTATTATTGGCGGCGGCTCACCGAAAAATTTTTATTTGCAAACACAGCCGCAGCTGTGGGAGGTTTTGGGTATTAATAAAGGCGGCCATGATTACTTTATTCAAATGACTTCCGACGCTCCGCATTGGGGCGGACTTTCCGGCGCAACCCCTTCAGAGGCCGTTTCTTGGGGTAAAATTAAGCCCGATCAACTGCCGGACTCGATAGTGGTTTATGGCGATTCAACCGTCAGTTTCCCACTGCTTGCCGCCTATGCCGTAACCCGCGCTGAACCGCGCGCGCATAAACGGCTGTACGCTCAGCGCGAAGCCTTAGTTGCCGAACTGCGCGAAGGATACCGGAATGGCGCGCAGCATTCACCTGCGGAATAGGAGCGATATGGTTATGCCTGAACAACATGGCGAGGAGCAAACTTGGGGCGCTCAAACGGCTTGGGGTATCCGAGAGCTTGCAGCGGCAGGATGTGCAACCCCCAAGCTAGACGCAAATGTGCTGCTGGCGTATATCTTAGATGTTCCGCGCTCTGTTTTAATGGCCTGGCCGGAACGCGCGCTTGCGGAATCTGACATAATACGTTATCATGATCTTATTCAGCGGCGCGCGCAGGGTGAACCTGTGGCTTACATGACCGGTAAAAAATGGTTTATGGGTTTGGAGATTTCCGTCGATCCGCGCGCGCTGATTCCGCGGCCGGAAACTGAATTGCTGGTGGAAGCTGCCGCGCGCGCTTTAGTTAGCCGTTTCGGCGCAATGCCGGATGAAGATGAGCTGCCGCGCGGCGCTGTTCCAGATATTTTGGCGGCAGATATCGGAACGGGCAGCGGAGCCATTGCTCTAGCCCTGCTATCGCTTGAGCCGCGCATTGGCAGAGTTTTTGCCGTAGATATTTCTCAAGATGCGCTGAACTTGGCGCAAAGCAACTGCGACCGCGCGCATATGAGCGATCGCGTTACCCTGCTTCAAGGAAATTTGCTGGAACCGGTTCCTGTTCCGGTCGATCTCATCATCGCGAATTTGCCGTATATTGATAGGGATTCACCTGAGAACGGCGCACAGCCGAATGTTCTGGCGTATGAGCCGCATTTGGCGCTGTTTAGTGAAGACCACGGCTTGCGCCATATCTTCAATCTTTTGGAAATGGCTCGGGCAAAGTTAAAATCCGGCGGCGTCCTTGCTTTGGAACATGGCAGCGACCAGCAAGTACAGATCTTGGAGTATGCGCAGCGCATGTTTCCGCGCGCGGTTATCACCTGCGGCAAAGATTACGCAGGCTGGGATCGTTTTGTTGTTATTCAATTACCTGCGGAGTAAAAGGCTATGAGTAACTCGCCATATTATCCGACTAATGGAAAACCCGGAGCGCAAAAATCCGGGGCGCACAGCGCCGCAGTATCTGCGCCGCGCGCTAATTCCGGAACTACCTATACAGCAGGCGCCAACCGCCGCAACCGCGCACGGAGGATGTTTGCCACACTTTCGGGCGCATTGGCTGCCGTACTTGTTATGGCTGCGGGATATTTAATTGCCGGCAGAGTTACTTTGCCGGCAGCTTTGTTTCAATTTGGTGAGCCGGTTGCGGCGTCTGCGATTTCCCCGGCGCAAGCGATGCAGGAAATTTATGCGCTATATCCCGGCGTTCTTATTACGGTGTCTACATATCAAACCGGCGAAATCGATCTTCTTACCCATCCGCTGCGCAATAGACAATCGGATGTGCAGCTAAGCGCGCAAACGCAAACACAAATTTTAGAGTTATATATGCGCGCCTATCCCAACCAGCATTTTTGGCAATGGTACGATTCTAATGGAGTGACTAAAACGCTTTTTCAGGTGTATTATGAGTCGCTTTGGGTTACTACTATGGATGTTTCTTCGTGCAATACTCAATGGAATATCTATGCCATAACTCCGCAGCAAATTATCAGCCAAGGGCTTGCTGGGAAACCATATTTTCAGGGACTTACTGCCCAGCACAGCGTAAATCCCGAGCCGTCCTCACCTTATTTAGTTTGTCAGTCTCAATAATGTTTTTTTTGTAATGTAACAGGAATATTATATGAACTCTATTCGCAATCGGATGATTATCAGCGCAGTAGTTATTTTTACGTTAGTTGGCTCGATTTTCATTGGCGTATTTGCCGAAAAATTTCAAACGACATCGGTTCTGCCACATGCGGTTGTGGCAACGGCAACCAGTCAAACTGTGAACCCAGCGCAGTTGCTGCAAAATCTGCACATTAGTTTACCGCCGGCAATTACGGCGACAAACGCATATATATATACGCCAAATGGTGGCGATTTCCAGTATGCGGATAACGCAAATCAGGAAGTGGCAATGGCCAGCACAACGAAGGTTATGACTGCTTTAGTGGCCATTTATGATTTTCCGGGCAATTTAGATAAACCAATTACCGTTTCTAATGAAGTGAGTCTTTTGCCGGCAGACGCCAGCCGCATGGGCTGTTTGCCCGGCCAGGTGTATACGCTGCGGCAGCTGCTTTACGGTATGATGCTGCCTTCCGGCGATGACGCTGCGGTAGCTATTGCGGATGGATTAATGGGATCGCAATCGGCGTATGTAAGTTTGATGAATCGCTTTGCCGTAGCTTTAGGGCTGTATCATACACATTATTCAAATACAACCGGGTTGGACGCCAGCAATCACTATACAACCGCCGAAGATTTGGCGCATTTAACGGCGTATGCGATGACGTTTCCATTATTTCAAAGCATTGTAGGAACCGAGTTTTATTATATTCCGTCAACAGCTTCGCATCCATCGCTGCTCCTGCAAAGTCTGAATAAATTTCTTGACTCTACTACTCCATTCGGCAAAGCGAACCCCACATTAGGCGTTATTGGCGGCAAAACCGGTTTTACCGGCAATGCAGGCTACTGCTTTACATCTGCGGCGATGCATAACGGCGTGGAATATATTGTGGTGGTTTTAGGCGAACCAGTGTATGACGCGCGCTTTCAAGACACCGAGGATCTGCTGCAATGGGTGTATTCATCCTGACCAAGCAGATCCATATAAAACATATGTTGTATTTGCGGCGCATTATTTAGGCGCTATTGGGAAACGCAGTCGCACAATATCAGAATGCGCAAAAAGATCTGCGGGTATTTGTAAACCTAAAGACGGGTGGGCATACAGTTCCGGAGGGACGCTGATATCCGCCAAATAGAGATCTCCCACGTGATCCTGTGCAGTTGCAGCATACAATCCCTGTTTAGGCAAAGCTAAAGTAACGGTTGCCGTGGCGCGGATGGAGATTCCTGGTGTTTTTCCGTTGGATCCGTCGAGACCGGATGGAATATCCAGCGCTAAAACAGGGGCTGTCTGGGAATTTGCCCATTGAATCAAGGCTGCAGCGGCTCCGGAGGATGCGCCTTTTAAATTATAGCCAATCACACCGTCGATTACGAGGTTTGGCGAAGCAATATTTGGCAGATCCTCCGATGAAATGACTGGAACGCCGAGGGAGCGTAGTATTTCCATTTGCAGCCGTGGGGCATTTTTTAGCTCTGATTGCGGGCGCGAGAGCGCGATGATGACATGAGCGCCCCAATTATGCAGCCGGCGCCCGCATGTTAAAGCGCCGCCGCCGTTGCCGCCGGTTCCCGCCAAAACAACTACTGTTTTACCGGCTGGGTTGCCCTGCAAAAACAGCATATTTGCGGTGAGAGCAAGGCTGCGGCCGGCGTTTTCCATCATTTGGATCAGGCTGATTTGATACTGATTTATCATCAGGTCGTCAACTAAAATCATTTGTTCTACGGTAATTGCAGGGATGGTGTATGAATACAAAGGAAATGGATACATAAAACGAAACCTTCTTTATCATTATTATTACCAGCAAAACTGTGCTGTGAGCTTTTTTATAAAAAAACAAATGCGTGAAAAGAACCTCTAATTTCTGTTGCTGTGCGCATTAATAATTTTTATGGCTCGCAATGTGCGCGCATGAACCATAAAATCTGATTCTATTATAGAATACTGAAACCGATGTAACTACTCGGGGGGTTTTGACAATGGTCTTTCACTTTTAAAGAGGGATAAGATATACCTGCGTAACCAGGGATACGTAAGGGGCGATAGCCCCTTGCGCGGGGTTTGGGGTGTCCCCCCAAAATCTCTTTTATGAAAATCTTTCACAGGGCAATAGTGATTGCCGAGTGGCAAGGGCGACCGCAAGGGTCGCCCCTACCGGATTGCAGTGCCTCAGGTGTACCGTGCGGCGTATGCTCTAAAATAAACGATATGTGGCAGCGCTTGTGCTCCGGTGCGGTGTATGTGGCCGGGCAGCCACAAAACGAACACCACACGATGATGAACTTTCATTATTAAAGAGGGAAAAGATATACCTGCGTAACCAGGGATACGTAAGGGGCGA
>JAJYBV010000080.1 GCA_021778805.1 Chloroflexota bacterium
AGCGTTTGTTTTAGAGCATACGCTGCGCGGTCACACCTGAGGCAATGCAATCCGGTAGGGGCGACCCTTGCGGTCGCCCTTGCTGCCCGGCTACCAATATTTCCCATCGGAAAATAAAATAAAAAGATATTTTGGGGACACCCCAATCCCCGCGCAAGGGGCTACCGCCCCTTACGTATCCCTCTTTAATTGTTAAAGATCATCATCGTGTGGTATTCGTTTTGTGGCCGGCCATAGGCAAACGCTACCACATATCGTTTATTTGAAACCATACGCCGCACGGTACACATTGAGGCAATGCACCGGTAGGGGCGACCCTTGCGGTCGCCCTTGCTGCTCGGCTACCAATATTTCCCATCGGAAAATAAAATAAAAAGAGATTTTTGGGGACACCCCAAACCCCGCGCAAGGGGCTACCGTCCCTTACGTATCCCTGGTTTGCTGGTATTCTTAACCCTCTTTAATTGTTAAAGACCATAATCGTGTGGCTTGTTTCCCCACATCATCCCCGTGTGTGGCCGCACAGCTAAACAAATAGCCGCACGTTTTGCTGCGTGCGGCTAAATTTCACATCAACACTGCGAATATATGCTATTTGTGAGAAAACCAGTCCGATTTGCTCCAAAAATTCAAAGATTTTACAATTTTTTCGGCAGCATGCCCATCACCAAATGGATTTTTAGACATATATACCGGTTCGGATCGGCCCAGCGCCGCCAGAATACGCGCGGTATCATTACCGGTTAATACATTCCAGCCGCCTTCCAGCGTTTCCGGCCATTCAGTATCTTCACGCAGGGTGACACACGGAGTTTGCATTAAAAATGCTTCTTTCTGCACACCGCCGGAGTCCGTCAGAATGCGATGCGCGCTCTGCTCCAGTGCAAGCATATCCAAATACCCAACCGGATCCATAATAGTAACATTTCTGCTCCAAACAACGCCATATTCCGCAGCAAATTTTCTGGCGCGCGGGTGCGCCGGAAACAAAATCGGCATGCCGCATTGCTCAAACGCGGCGGCAATGCGCTTCAGCGCCGCCGGGTCATCAGTATTTACCGGGCGATGAATAGTGGCCAGCGCAAATTCACCGGAATTTACGTGCAGCGATTGCAGCAAATCGCGTGAGCGTTCAGCTAATTTGTTGCGAACCATCAAAATAGCGTCGTACATCACATCACCGCTCACTTCCACGCCATCAACCAACCCTTCGGCGGCCGCTTGTTTTCGCGCAGTTTCTGTGGGGCAATACAGCCGATAAGAGATATGATCGGTTAATATGCGGTTAATTTCCTCCGGCATGGATTTGTTATAGCTGCGCAAACCAGCTTCAACATGCGCCACCGGAATATGAATCTTTACCGCGGCAAGTGCGCCTGCCAAGGTAGAGTTTGTGTCACCAAAAACAATCACACCATCGGGCTTGATTGAAATAAGCATTTTTTCAATAGCCTCGGTCATTTTGCCGGTCATTTCCCCATGGGAACCCGCGCCAAGTCCAAGATGAAAATCCGGCTTTGGTATGCGCAGTTCCTGAAAAAACACATCCGACATATTTACATCATAGTGTTGTCCCGTATGAATGATAATTTCCTGATGATACGCGCGCAGTGCAGCGCTTACGGGAGCAAGCTTGACAAATTGCGGGCGAGCGCCGACGATAGTGACGAAGCGCATTCTGTATATCCATCCCCTATTGTGATATATTTCATCCCCAGTTCCGCAAAGCGTTCCGGGCGATCCGAGGCTCTGCCATCCAGCACAACTTTGCAATTGGTAAATTGCGCAAAATCAAAGCTGTTATATTCGCTATGCGCTGCCTGTATTACTATTGCGTCTATGGAACCGGCCTGACTGGAATCAAACGGTGTGTAGCCACGCGCGCGCAGCTCTTCATCAGTAAACAGCGGATCTTGCGCAAACACTTCTGAACCAGCTTGGGTAAACGCTTCACGCAGCAGTTTAGCGCTGGTAAACGCCGTTTCTTTAACATCACCGCGATAGGCAACACCCAAAATTAAGGTTTTTTTGCCGTGCAAGTCACCTATCACGCGCGCAACTCGTTCCGCGGAATATGTCGACATATCATCATTCACCACGCGGGAACGGCGCGGCAAACTTAATCCCTCAGAATCGCCATACATTAAAAAATAGGGATAAACGGGTATGCAATGTCCGCCAACACCAACCCCAGGGATGTGTATGTGTGAATAAGGCTGAGTATTTGCGGCAGCAATGGAAGGCACTGCGCGCAAGCCGTGGGCGTCGGCGAATTGCGCATATTCATTTGCCAGCGCAATATTCACATCACGATATGTGGTTTCAATTAACTTAACAAATTCCGCTTCATCGGCGCTTTCCATTACAATTAAATCGGCGTCGATCACCGAGCCATAAAACGCTTCTACCGCTGCTTTCGAACGCTGATTAATGCCGCCAACAACTTTGGGATACTTATTCAAGTCGCGTTCGATATGCCCGGAGGAAACACGTTCGGGGCTGTAACCCAAATAAAAATCGGTTTCAGCGCTTAAATGCGATTCTTCCTCTAAAATTGCGCGAAACCGCTGAGAAGTTGTGCCAACCGGCAGTGTTGTTTCATACACAACCAGCGTATTTTTTTGCAGCCCTTTGCCGATAAGGTGTGTAGCCGAATCTATCGATTCAAACGCAATCGAATGATCTTCATGCACAATAACGGGAACGATAACAACAACAACATTAGCTTTTTGCGCTGCGGAAACAAGATCGGTAGTAGCGCTGATTTTGCCTTGTGCGTGAATTTTAGCAATTCGTTCCGCTAAATCAGCTTCTTCATCTACATGGCAGCCGCCGCGATTGATAATATCTATAACGGCCGGATTAATATCACAGCCGATAACAGTCCATCCATGTTCCGCGTAATGCGCCGCTAAAGGCAGGCCAATTTTGCCCAAACCGACAACAGCTACGGTCTTTTCGGGGAAAAAAGTATCCATTGGTATCAAGAAAACACCCTTCACATATTTTTTCTTAGGTTATTCGCTTGCCTGGAACGCGCAAACACGACAATACAGCTGAGACACAATATACCATACTCTCAGCCGCGCAAATGAAATGGTGTGCTGATTTGTGCGCAGTTTCATCTTTGGCGAACGCCTTAATTTTTGAGCTTTTTATATAATTCGGATTGCAAACCGAAATATACTCTTTTATGATACTCTAAGAGCGCTGATGTGTCTATAATTATAAGATTATAGAGTGTACCATCAGCGCCCTTAGTAATTTCCGCACACCTATTCAATTAATCCGCCGCATAAAACCTCGTTATTGTCAGTGCCGCCATATACCACCGCGGCTTGCCCCGGGGTGATAGATCTGGCGGGCTGCAGCAAATGCACCGCGGCGCGGTTTTCCGGCAGCGGCTGAATAACTGCCGGTATTTCCGGCGCTTTATAGCGAATTTTTACAGATCCGGTAAACGTATCCATCAGGGCGCTGCCCCGCGGAACATGGACATCACGAATTATAAAATCAGATTTCTCCAACGCAGCGGCCGGCCCAACAATAATCGCGTTGCGCGTTGCGTCTATTTCCAGCACATGCAGCGGCTCGACTGCAGTTATCCCTAAGCCTTTCCGCTGCCCAACCGTATAAAATGCAAGGCCGGTATGCTCCCCCAAATACTTGCCATCTTTTGTAAAGATTGGCCCCGGTAATTGCCCGGGAATTGGCTCGGCTGCCGTTTCGTTTTTTTGCGCCGCGCGCTCCAGCGCATAGCGTTTGACAAACCCGCGATAATCATTTTGGGCGACAAAACAAATTTCCTGGCTTTCAGGTTTGCGCGCAACCGCAAGACCATATTTTTCTGCCAGCAAGCGAACCTCTGGTTTTGTAAATTCACCCAAAGGGAAAAGCGCATGCTGCAATTGCTCCTGCGTTAATGTATGCAGCACATAAGATTGATCTTTTAAAGAATCTGCGCCTTTGCGCAAACGCCGTTCGCCGGTTAGCGGATCAGTATCCACCCGCACATAGTGCCCTGTGGCAAGATATTCCGCGCCAAGTGACATCGCGTGCCCCAGCAGCGCAGTAAAGCGGATGTAGCGATTGCAGCGCAAGCACGGATTGGGTGTGCGCCCTGCGGTATATTCATCATAAAAAAAGTCAACAATCGTTTCGCGGAACTTCTCTTCAACATTCAGCAAATAAAAAGGAATTTCAAGCTTCTGCGCAACCCTTTTGGCGTCGTAAACCGACTCTAATGAACAGCACTTGTTTTCAGTAACCCGCGCCACACCATCATCTTCCTGCGACTCCGGCTCCGACCACAGCCGCAGCATAATTCCAATCACCTCATGTCCCTGCTCTTTCAGCAGCGCGGCAGCCACAGAACTATCTACACCACCACTCATAGCAATAACTACCCGAGACACATCAACCCTAACCTTCCTGAATCAATCTATTGATTAACTTTGTTCTATGATTCTCTACCATTTCGCGATAATTTTGTGTTCGTATATCCGTAGTCCACATAATATATGCGTCTTCATTATTATCGCTGTAATAGCGCGGCCGGGTGCTCACCGCGGTAAACCCATATTTTCTGTATAGATTTTGGGCAACAAAATTGGAAACACGCACCTCAAGCGTCATCCTAAATCCGCCGATGTTCAGCGATGTATCGATGAGATGAATCAGCATTAATTCACCCAAGCCTTTGCCCTGCCATTCGGGATGTGTGGCAATCGTGGTAATGTGAGATTCATCCACCGTCAGCCAAAGCCCCGCATAGCCAACTATAGAATCAGACTTAGGATTGCCTGCCGCGTTTTTAGGCGAAAGAAATGAGAACAACTTATGGGATTTATTATCCAAGCCATTTTTATCGGATGTTATCTGCTTCTCATACGTTAAATCGCGCAGCACAAAATAATATGCCCATTGATTTTCTTGAAGCTCGCGGCGATATGCGCTTTGCGGCCATTGCGAAGTAGGATACGCCAATTTTTCAATTTCAATAACTCGGGGTATATCATGTATGGTCATTGATTCGATGAGATATCGCATTATGGCTTTTCCTCCCGCTATGGTTCTGTGTTCTTTCTGCTAAATTAGTTTAGGCAGCGGATGCTTTGCGCTTACGGTAATATTTGCCGGGCGCACATATACCGGCTCTAGGGTAAATGTTTCATCGGAGTATTCGCCGGTTAGCATTCGCGCTGCAATGGCGGCGGCGCCGGCGGCGCGGTTTATGGCTGCACAAAATTCCGCGTGAACGCCCTGTTCTGCCAGCGCCACGCGCAGCAGATTTTTTTGCGGCTCGGAAATTTCTCCGTAAACATGAACTGCGTGATGGTTTTTTGCATCTGCAGCGAGTATTTCGGGGGCAGCAGCCCTAATACTGCTTCGGCCCATCGGGCCAAACCGCTGATAATACGGCGCAAATTGAATGGATGCGCCGGAAACGCTGCCTGTATCTTGCATACTTGTATATATATAATATAGTTCATTTCTGCCAGCGTCCATAACCGAAAGAACCGATACATCTTCGGATTTTTCCGATTCAAACCACGGAATTATGGCGTCCAGCGCAGTTATTCCTAATAAAGGAATGCGCCGCATAAACGCGAGTGTTTTTGCTACGGTTACACCAACCCGTGCGCCGTTAAAGGAACCCGGGCCGGCCACAACACAAATGGCAGAAATATCATCTAAAGAATGCCCGGATTGCTGAAAAAACTGCTCCATTGCGCCAAATATCTGCACACTATGCTGCTGCCCAATTTCCCATTCATGCGCGGCAACACAAACATTCTGCCGCTCATCAAACAGCGCTAAACCGGCAGTATGGGTTGCGGTATCTATAGAAAACAGCATTTACCGAAACCCTCCTTTTAATTTTTGCGCATACATGGCGCTTCTGGCTCCGCTGGCGCGCAATCGCGCTATACGTTCTTTATGAAGTGTTTGTTCAATGCTGATCCATAGCCATTCATCACCCCAAATATCGGGTGTACGCTCCGCCCACTCAATAACACAAACACCTTGGCCGGAAAAATAATCCGCAAAGCCCAGTGACCACACTTCAGATTGATCGTCTACCCGATAAAAATCAAAATGAAACAGTGGAATTCTGCCGGTGGTGTGCTCTTTTAAAAGCGTAAATGTGGGACTGTTTATAACATCGCGCGATTGCAATCCTTTTGCTATCCCCTGAGTCAGCGTTGTTTTGCCGCTGCCGAGGGGGCCGGTAAGCAAAATAAGCGAACCGCCTTCCAGCATTTTACCAAGTTTTTCGCCTATATTGCGCATGCGCGCCGGTGATGAAATGCGCAAACAAATGTCATCTTCAGTTTCAGTCATACATATATGTGCTGCCTTATTGCGCTACTTCAGGAATGAATGCCCGCGACTGCATGAACCATCGACTGGCAGATTAATAATCCATCAACCCCGCCAAGCTCAGGTTCGCAGCAGCGTTCCGGATGCGGCATCAGCGCCATAACGCTGCCCGATTCATTGATGACACCGGCAATATTATTTTTAGATCCGTTCGGATTTGCTTCTGGGGTAACCGCGCCGTTTGCGTCACAGTAGCGAAACACTACGCCGCCGCGATCTTCCAGCGCCTGCAAATCTGTGTCATCGCAAAAGAACAGTCCCTCACCGTGCGAAATAGGAATCCGCAGAACCTGACCTTTTTGGCATTGCGAAGTAAAAGGAGTATCCGTGCGTTCAACGCGGATATATGTCCATTCGCACAAAAAGGAAGAGCAGGCGTTGCGCAGCAAAGCGCCCGGCAGTAAACCGGCCTCGGTTAGAATTTGAAAGCCATTGCAGCTTCCTAGCACAAGCCCGCCATTTTCAGCAAATTTGCGCACACTTTCCATAATCGGAGAAAAGCGTGCGATGGCGCCGGTGCGAAGATAGTCTCCATGAGCAAAACCACCGGGCACAATAATGCCATCACAATTTTGGAGATCGGTATCATTGTGCCATAAATAGACTACTTCCTGACCGGAAACATAGCCTAAAGCATGCCCCCAATCGCGATCACTCCAAGTTCCGGGAAATACTAAAACGCCGAATTTCATAAACCTAAACCTTTGCATTGCGCATCAATCTTATAACCTAAGTATAACCCCACAGCAGGGCAGATCGCAAGATAAATTTTGCGCGCTGCCGGCTACAGCATGTGCACATCTCCCCAAGTTATAGCAGCCAATTCATTGCTATCTGTTCGCACCAATAAAGAGCCGTCTTCGGCAACATCTTCCGCCACACCGGCAATGACCGCGCGCGCCGTCTGCGCGCTGACACGTTTCCCCAAAGTATGCAGGCGCGCTTTCCAATGCTGCAAAATGGCATGATATTCTGCAGCGTCCGCTTCAATTCTATCTCGATATTCTCCGATATAGGCAGCGATATCGCAAAGAATATCTTCGCGGGAAAATGATTTTTGGTACATCTCCTGAAGTGTGGCTGCCCTTTCGGCAATTTCGGGCCATTGCGCAAACGATCCCAAAATATTTATCCCAACGCCAATTATCGCTTGCATGCCGGCAGTATTCTGCGACCACGAAGACTCTATTAAAATTCCAGCAACTTTTCTTTGCTGAACCAAAATATCATTTGGCCATTTTATTGCTATATCCTGTTCGGGCACACCGGAGTTTTGCAGCGCATAACATACCGCATTGGCGCAAATCATAACCAGTGCAGCCGGATTCGCCGAAAATCGGCAGGCTAAAGACATCAAAATCTGCGCGCGTAGCATTGTTATCCACGATTTTCCTTGTCTGCCTCGGCCCTCCGGCTGCGCATCGGTCAGCACGAGCAAACCATCTGCAAATTGATTGCGAGATAGCTCGATGCATAGGGAATTTGTAGAGGCAATCGCCGGCTCATACACAATAGTGGAACCCATTCCACACAAAGGCAGGCGGTTGCGTAGTTTCGCAATATCTAACGACGGAAGCGCATCTGTTTGATCAAACAAATTACCGAAAAAAGTCATCGTAGCCGCCAATCAATATTTCAAAAAATGTGCAAGGCCGGCAAAATAAATCGTAAACCGGATGTACGCAAATGTTGCTCATATTTTATCACGCCAAGATTTAACTTGCATATCTGCCGAATGAATTTTGCAAACAGCGCAGCTTAATCGCAAAACTTCCAGTTAAAGCAGTGAAATTCATGCGATAGTTCCGGCTTATTAAAGACCATCATCGTGTGGTGTTCGTTTCGGGGCCACCTTGCTACCTACACCGCGCCGTAGCACAAGCGCTGCCACATATCATTTGTTTTATAGCATACGCCGCACGGTCACACATGAGGCCATGCAATCCGGTAGGGGCGACCCTTGCGGTCGCCCTTGCTGCCCGGCTACCAATATTTCCCATCGGAAAATAAAATAAAAAGATATTTTTGGGGACACCCCAATCCCCGCGCAAGGGGCAGCCTCGCAGTGGTTAGAATAGCCATTCTTGGTTTTACCTCTTGAGTAGTTCCGGTTTAACTTGCGGTGATTTTTTTAATTGGAGCAATTTGAAACTGACTTGATATTACTATAAGCGATGATGTATGATATATATCATACAGATTACATATTGACATATTTTGGGTTATTCACTGTAGCAACAAGCGCTCTGTGATTTTAAGGCTGGCTGAAACATTCGCCGCCTGCGCGTGATCAACGGCGATCACTGTGATTCCCCCTTCAATGTACAACCTGCTGCAAAACGGCGCATTTCATGCATTGCATGCAGGCACAAATATTTATTTTTGGTGTTTTCATGTCTGGATTATATTATTTGCGGGACTATCTGCGCCGCCATGCGGGGATAATTCTGCTGGGATTTGGTTTCATTATTGCCTCTAACCTGCTGGGGTTAGTGCTTCCGTATATTATTGCGCTGGCAATCGATAACGTTTCCAACCATGGGCTGTCTTCTCAAACATTTATTTTTGCTCTGATTTTGCTGGGAACCGCGTTGGTAACCGGTGTGTTTCAGCTTGGCGCGCGTTTCATCATCAGCGCAACATCCCGCGATATTGAGTTCGAGATCCGCAATAATTTATACAAGCATTTTGTTAAGCTGGAACTAAGTTTCTTTCAGCAGCGCAAATTAGGAGATTTGGTTGCCCGGGCAACTAATGATATGTCTGCTATAAGAATGTTTTTAGGGCCGGGTATCAACAATTTACTGAATACATCCGTAGCTATTCTGGCAACATTTATTGTCATGGCAACCATTAATCTGCGGCTCATGCTCTATGTATTGGTTATTCTGCCGCTGATGAGCATTGTTTTCGGATCATTAAACAGCCGGCTGCACAAAAGCTACCGCAAAGTGCAAGATCAATTTGGCGAGGTTTCCGCTAAAGCGCAGGAAAATTTCTCGGGTATTCGTGTTGTAAAAGCGTATGCGCAAGAACGTGAAGAACTGCGATCTTTCAACATTACAAACAGCGAATACGTCAAAAGAAGCATTCAATTTCTGCGTTTAGATACGCTGCTGTGGCCCGCAATGTATATGATATCTGGTATTGCGGCAGCCGTTTTGCTGTGGCAAGGGGGCGCAGATGTTATTCAAGGAAGAATCAGCCTTGGGCAGCTTGTGCAATTTAACACCTATGTTGCGCAATTAACTTGGCCGATGATTTCTCTTGGCTGGGTTACCAACCTATTTCAGCAAGGGTCTGCTTCGTTAGCGCGTATTCGCGAAGTGCTGGAATATCAGCCGGAAATTGCCGACAACGCCTTAACGAACCCGGAAGCGCAAATTACTGCCGGAGCCATTTCTGTTCAACATGTTTCCATGCGCTACGATAACAACGATGTTCTGCAAGATATTTCTTTTGAAGTTCCGGCCGGGCATTCCTTAGCCATTGTCGGCGCTACCGGCGCGGGAAAATCTACATTGGTGAATTTGCTTACCCGCACGTTTGAACCGACTGAAGGCGCAATCTACATAGATGGCAATGAAATAAGAACTATTCCGCTGGAAGAACTGCATAAAGCAATCGGCTATGTGCCGCAGGAATCGTTCCTGTTTTCTATGACGTTGGCGGAAAACGTCGCCTATGGCAACCCCGAAATGTCGCGGGAAGAAATTACGAATGCGCTGGATATTTCCCAGCTTTCCAAGGATATTGCCGATTTCCCGCATGGGCTGGATACTATCATCGGTGAACGCGGCGTTACCCTTTCCGGCGGCCAGAAACAACGGTCTGGCATTGCGCGCGCGGTCGCGAAAAATCCTATGATTCTCATTTTGGATGACTCGCTGTCCAGCGTAGACACCAATACCGAGGCAGAGATTTTGCGGCGGATGCGCGTATTTATGAAAAATCGAACTGCAATCATTATTGCGCATAGAATTTCTGCGGTAAAAGAGATGGATAACATCATCGTTTTGGCGGATGGCAAAATTACTGAACAGGGAACCCATAATGAATTAATCAGCAAAAAAGGGTTTTACCATGCATTATATCGACGGCAACTGTTAGGCGAAGAACTTTCGTTAGACGCCGGGAATTTGCCAAACGAATCTTTTGACGCAAAAACCTACAGCAATTCCGCAACTAATGAGTAAACGCGCTATTGCGCTATCGGCGGCGGTTTGATGGCATGCCGGCAAACAATGTTTCTGCCGGCGCGCAAACTATTTATTTTACTTCAAATACTTTCTTATTTTAGGAGCATATATCATGGCGGCGGTCTTTTTTCAAGAAGATGAAATGCTTGGAAAAGCGTATGACTCGCGGATTGTGCGGCGCTTATGGAAATATATAAAACCCTATTGGCGGCGCCTGCTGTTAGCAATGCTATTTCTGTTTTCAACTTCGGTAACCGATCTTTTAGGGCCGGTTATTGTTGCCATTGCAATTGACTCATATATAACACCAACCGGCGCCGGTACAGCTTTAAGCTTGCAAGCGCGCGAAACCGGCGTTTTTCACAGCGCCGCGCTATATATCGGCATATTAAGTTTAGGGTTTACGCTGCGCTATCTGCAGGGTTATACAACCGCTGTTATGGGACAGCTTATAATGTTTGATATGCGATCCGAAATTTTCGCGCATCTGCAATCGTTATCGCTGGCGTTTTTCGATCGCAACCCGGTCGGCAGGCTGATGACCCGCATAACCAACGATGTAGACTCATTAAATCAACTGTTTACTTCGGGCGCAGTAGAATTATTAGGAGACGTTACAACCTTAGTCGGCATTATGATTGTGATGCTGATTTACAACCTGAAACTAGCGCTGATTACGTTTATCGTAATTCCGCCGCTGCTGTTTGTTGTTTCGCGTTTTCAAGGCGCAATGCGCGACAGTTTCCGCGCACAAAGAATACGATTGGCGCGCATTAACGCAACCATCGCGGAAATTATTTCGGGCATTCAGGTTTTGCAGCTTTTTAATCGTGAAAAACAGAGTTTCGAGGTATTTCGGAACATCAATAATGATTTTCGGGTAGTTTCACGCAGATCGCTCTTTTATATAGCGCTTTTCTTTCCGGTCATTACTATTTTCTCCAGCGCGGCAACTGCGCTGGTTATTTGGGTTGGCGGAGGTGACGCACTGCATGGAATTATCACGTTTGGCGCATGGGTTTTGTTTTTTCAATATATCGATCGGTTCTTTTTGCCTATCCGCGACTTAGCCGATAAATATACAACGCTGCAAACCGCAATGGCAAGCTCTGAGCGTATTTTCCGGATTTTAGATGAGCCGCCGGCAGTGCAAGACACCCCCGAGCCACTGCATTTAGCGGAACCGGTTCGCGGTGAAATAACGTTTAAAAACGTTTGGTTTGCCTACAACGAAGGTGAATGGATCCTTAAAGATGTTTCATTTACGATACCGGCGGGGAAAAGTGTAGCGTTTGTTGGCGCAACCGGAGCCGGCAAAACATCGCTGATCAGTTTAATTTCCCGATTTTATGATATCCAAAAAGGGGAAATTTTAATTGACGGCGTAAACATTAAAGATATCCCTCAACGCGAACTGAGGCAGCATGTGGGAGCCGTTTTGCAAGATCCGTTTATTTTTGCGGGTGATATTGCGTTTAATATCCGTCTGCATGAATCGCGGATTACGGATGAGCAGATATACCAAGCGGCAGCATATGTAAATGCGGCGCCGTTTATAGAGCAGTTACCGGGCGGTTACAGCCATGTAGTAAACGAACGCGGAGCCGGTCTTTCCGTTGGCCAAAAGCAGCTGATTGCGTTTGCCCGCGCAATTGCGTTTAATCCGGAAATGCTGCTGGTAATGGATGAGGCGACATCTAATGTGGACACCGAAACTGAATATTTGATTCAAGACGCGCTGGAAAAGCTGATGAAGGGCCGCACATCCATCATTATAGCACACCGGCTTTCCACAATTCGCAATGTTGACCACATTATTGTGCTGCACAAAGGGCAAATTGTGGAGCAAGGCGCGCACGAACAATTATTGAATCAGCGCGGCGTATATTACCGCTTATACGAGCTGCAATACAGTCATTAACACAATCTTGGTTTCTTTACGCCAATACAATGACCGAAACACGTATGATCGGTACTACTGCGTGATCAAACCAAGATTTTTTGCTACTCTATATAATAGATTCAGGGATATGATACAGCTTGCTAAAAAAGTTCTGCTCCTTAGGAAGCGCATTATATCCGATAATCTGCATTGACATGGCCGCAAGTTGTTTTATAAGAAACGCGAAGCTGATCGCCATTTGGCGCCATAATCGCTATATCCTAAAAGAACAACATCGGCAAGAAAGCTAAGCTTAACTTTTATGAGTTCTTTATGTTACCGGCGGCTGCGCCTGACAAATTCCGGTTGCATCTCAGGTTTGCTTACTGTATCGGTGAAGCGCGATTCCGCTTCAGTCTGGGGTGTTTCGGATAGATAATTGTTGTGAGTGAAACAGACGCAAAACCGCCCATCTGCACATTTATTTATTGTGGAGGAGCGCTATGCAGCACTTTAATGATCTTCTTATAGACGATCTGTTAGATCGAGGTTTTACTCTGAACGAGGCCGAAAAACTTATTCTTCTGCAAGAACACACAGAGATGGTTATGCGCCGAATTCAAAAACAAAAGGAATTTGAGTATTGGGTCGGAAGAAATGAAAAAGGCCCGAATGAAAAAAACTGTTAATCAAACAGATCTGCCAGTTACGATATATCAAGCGCCATCTTTAATATTGAAAGATGGCGCTTTTTATGTGCGATCTTATTGCCATACTCTTCGGTTGATGTTCTTTAGCTGCTGAAATAAAAAACGTAGCTACATACTGCGCCATCAATGGAGCGGTATTTCAATTGTCCATGATCCTGGTAATGCTTCCAACTTTTGAGAGCCATTAGACAACAGCATTATTTGTACATTACTAATATCGAGTATTCCTTTTGTCCCATTCGGTGTTCCTACTCCCGGATAGAGCAACTCGACTTGAGCCATTCCACTTGCTCCAACCGTCTGCTGAGTACTTAAACCTTGTGATATATAAGGAAAAGCGACACTATTTACAGCATAATTTTTAAAACCGGGAAGCGTTAAAGCAACACGAGTAAGATTCAAAGGATGATTACACATAGGTGAAGCTACCGGACAATTAATCCCTCCCGGTGTGATTGATGGATAGGCAGAAGAGACCCACCCACCAATATCTTGCACAAGTGTATTCGCAGGTAAACCAATTATCGTAAGGATAATACGGATACCTCCACTGCTGTCCATTTGTGTGTGGTTTGCTGGCGCAAGCTCCAGAGATTGGAGTTGCATGCCAATTCCCTGATGTATTACTGTTTGTGTATGAAAAGTATACATTTTACCTGCAACTGGGTTCAGGGTGAAGGTACTTTTCCATGTTCCTGCTAATAGAGGAAGTACAGGTGGCTGCTTTGTACCTGTAACGAGAGTGATACTATGAGCAACAAATGTAGCTTGTAATGAGGTATGGAGTTGTTGAATAGGCATTGGTAGATAGTTTAGTGTTCCGATCCCATAATGAGCATTGGCAAACTGGTATCCACCTTCACCAAATGCGAATGAAGGGCTTGCGAAGGTAAAACTCCTGCCTGCACTATCGGTCAGGATGAGTGTTGGGTCGTTCAATATTGGCTGATTTATCTGTGGATTTGTCCCAGTAATTAAAACTTGTATTTCTGTGCCTAATGGATCAGCATATGCACTGACAACTTGTAGTGTAATTTCATGGTCGGTCACAGGCGCCACCTGGCCAACAATACCAGGAGTTCCAGCACTTGTAGATGATATAGATACTGGACTTGTACTTTTGGCTATTTGAGATGGAGATTGTTGCGCATGCATATATACCAACATTCCAGCAAACAAAGCTACTACAACTAATATACCTATGCCACTAATGGAAATACCAAATGGGCTAAAATTCTTACGCATGGATTGTGTTTTTTCATCCTGACGAATGCGATGTTGAATGCTCTGTACGGGATCTTCTGTATGAGATAATGTGTTCGCGGCACGATGCATTGCATCTCTTAGCTGTTTTTCAAGGTCCGACTGTGCCATAAGTATCATGTCCTCCAATCAAGAATACATTTCTGTGAGCCATGAGGAATGCTGGTGAAGAATTCGTTCAAGCGCCACAACCCCGTCATGGATGCGGCGCCTAACAGCGTCAGGACGACATCCGACGATCTGAGCAATCTCAGGAGCCGTATATCCGCTGTAATAATGGAGTATAATAGCTTCACGTTGGAGCGGAGTCAGCATCGTTATTGCCTGCAGGATTTCTTGCTCAGCTTCCTGTTGTTCACTATACGCAACAGGGTCTGTTGTCGATTGCCCTGTCTGGTTATCACATGTATCGATATGCTCAAGCGATACAACAGGATGACGAGCAAGAGTCCTCTGATGAGTGCGAAGAGTGTTCACGACGATGTGCATAAACCAAGGACGAAAAGAATGTTGCTGGCGAAAGCGGTGAATAGACTTCCATACTTGTACAAAACTCTCCTGTACGATATCATCAGCGTCATCTTGATTTCTAATGATCAGATAGACAATTCTCATTGCCTCTATATAATACTGATGAATAAGCCAGACAAATCCTTCTTCTTGATGGTGTTGACAGAGTTGGATGGCCTCTTTTTCATCACTTGGCGTCACAATGCATACCTTCCTCCGATAGTTTCTCTGCAAAATATCCAACAACCAATGATAATGGATGCTTAATACTACACAATATATACGCTAAGAATGTCCAAAGTGTGATGTCTTTAGAAAAATTTGGCAATATATATTCCATTCGTTACGAAAAGATACAGTGAAGCGTTGGAGACCGTGTGGTGGTTGATATATCTATAACCGGCTACACACGGGTGGAGGTGGGGAAACAAGCCACACGATTCATCGTGTGGTGTTCGTTTTGTGGCCATTTGGCCGCCAATACCGCGCCGGAGCACAAGCGTCACCCCATATCGTTTGTTTTAGAGCATACGCCTCGCAGTACACATTGAGGCAATGCAATCCGGTAGGGGCGACCGCAAGGGTCGCCCCTACCACCCGGCTATCAATATTGCTTTGGGAATATGGTTTAAAATAAAAGAGATTTTGGGGACACCCCAAACCCCGCGCAAGGGGCTATCGCCCCTTACGTATCCCTGGTTACGCAGGTATATCTTTTCCCTCTTTAATAATGAAAGTTCATCATCGTGTGGTGTTCGTTTTGTGGCTGC
>JAJYBV010000081.1 GCA_021778805.1 Chloroflexota bacterium
GTATTATGGACGGCGCTTTCGCTCCGGTGCGATGTAGGTGGCCGGGCGGCCACAAAACGAACACCACACGATGAATCGTGTGGCTTGTTTCCCCACCTCCACCCATGTGTACCGTGCAGTGTTTGTTCAACAACATGCGCTATGGGTCACTGAATGTACTCCGCTCTGTTGGTCTTCATCCTGATTAAAATAGTAAAGTTCATTTGCCGGACAATATATACTATAGGAAGAGATTTCGCTTATTCCATTTTAAGCTCAGGTCTCTAGCGCCACGGACGCACGGCGATTGTTTTAAGGAAAGCTATGTACTATGCCACAATTGATGGATCAGCAAAATGTACCTGAACCGGATCGGGAAGAACTAGCCGTTATTTATTATCAAAATGGAAACGCTGCGCCCCCGAATTTGCCACCTTCGGATGATTCTTTTTTTTCGCCGCCTGCGCAGAATCGATCAGATGATGTTGTCATTATTCAAGGAAATGGCAAATGGAAAACACATAGAACTTTTCTGACATTTCGGCGAAAATTCAGCGGATATCTTACGGCGGTTCTTGTTGTTGTTGTATTGGTTGGTTTTTTATCACAATTCTCACCTATTTCGCCATCGATATCAAACCAAACTTCCATTTTTCGCGCGCTATTGGCTGCTGTGGCATATTCTCCGCCGCAGTATATAGTATATACCGTTGTTTCGGGGGATACAATTGAATCCATAGCTAAAAAATTTGGAGTTTCACCAAACGGAATCTATAAAATAAATAATTTTTATGCGGGAGAGGAAGTTACGACCGGCCAGAAAATTAAAATCTCATCCAACCCTGCTTATGGCGCGGATTATGTTGCGCCTGCCCAGCAATTTTCCGGTTCCGTTCAAGGAATAATTCTCACCAATAATTTTGAAACTACTTCGTGCATGTTTTGTGCAGTCGCTGGCTGGACAAACGGCCCCGGCAGACCCTGCGCACCGGCAGGCACGCAAAATCCGGTTGATATTACGCAGTTTGCGTTTAGCCCACCGGAAAAGAATGCTCAGTTTGTGCGCGGTTTTACGTGGTACCATAACGGCGTAGATATTACAACGGGGTTTAATGATGATCCTATTTACGCCGCGCAAACCGGAGTTGTTATTTTTGCCGGGTGGGATCCGTATGGCGGCGGATTATCGGTGAAAATTAGCCATTGTGGTGGTGTCGCTACTTCTTATAGCCATCTTTCTGCGATTTTAGTTCATATGAATGATTCTATTACGCAAGGCCAAGTGGTTGGCTTGCAAGGAATGACCGGCAACGCAACAGGGCCGCACCTGCATTTTATGGTTTGGTTTGATAATATACCCATAGATCCGCTGTGCGCGTATGCCTCATTAGGAGGGTATTCTTCGCAAAGCCACTATGGCGGCTGCCCTGCGCCAAAAGGTCAGCCATAATTGGGTCCTTTCACTGTATTTGCTATCACACACACACCGAGGATACGTAAGGGGCAGGCGCCCATTACGTATGGATTGGGGTGTCCCCCAAAACATCATTATTTTATAAAAAATACCGCACACCGGGGATATGTAATGGGCAGGCGCCCCTTGCGCGGGGATTGTGGTGTCCCCAAAAATATCATCTTTTTATAAAAAATACCGCACACCGAGGATACGTAAGGGGCAGGCGCCTTTTGCGCGGGGAATGGGGTGTCCCCAAAAAATATTATTTTATTTTAAACGAAACACCGCACGGTACACATGGGGATACGTAAGGGGCAGCGCCCTTGCGCGGGGAATGGGGTGTCCCCAAAAAATATTATTTTATTTTAAACGAAACACCGCACGGTACACATGGGGGATACGTAAGGGGCAGGCGCCCCTTACGCGGGGAATGGGGTGTCCCCAAAATCTCTTTTATTTTATTTTCCAAAGGGCAATATTGGTAGCCGGGTGGCAAGGGCGACCGCAAGGGTCGCCCCTACCGGATTGCATGGCCTCATGTGTACCGCGCGGCATTCGCAATTAGGCAAGCGTTATGGGGTGGCGTTTGCGCTTCGGCGCAGCATTTGTGGCCACACGGCCACAAAATGAACACCACACGATGAATCATGTGGCTTGTTTTTTCCCCATGTAGTTATTATCATTTTATGCCCGCGCAGGCAATGATTGCAGCATAACATCAAGTACCTGCCGGGGCGCGCAATTTTCTTCCAGCAGCCGCTGCGCTTTGATAATTGCCCTAAGAAATTGTTCTGCAGATTGTGGAGCAACCGTTAAGGCATAACGCTGCAGCGCTTCATATTCAGCGTTTTTATAGAAAATATCATTTATGCCATAGGAGATGTATAAAACTTTCTGCCACCAAACCAGCCATGAATCTAACAACAATTTCAATTGTTCACGGGTGTTTTTATCCGCCGCTTTCAAAATAGCGTCTACAAGCGCGAATTTCTCGCTTAGCTGTGCGTTGAGCAATTGATGTAGTGTATGTATTGCGCGTTCGTGTTCCCGCATTAAATCCGGATTTTCCAGCAATTGAATTGCCGCGCCGGGTATGCCGCCAGATTGTGCGGCAGCTTCGATGGCGTTTGGCAATTCAATGTGCCGTGTGCGCGCTAATGCTTGGGCAATATACATATCCGGTGATGGCTTCAGCGCAACTTCTTGGCATCGCGAAAGAATTGTTGGCAATACATTTGTGGCAGAGGCTGCCGTTAGAATAATCACTCCGCTTTTGGGAGGCTCTTCCAAAACTTTTAATGATGATTGCATGGCAGGCAGCGTTAATTTTTCAGCGTCGGGCAAAATAAATATCCGGTGGGTTCCCTCGACCGGCTTCAGTGAAATTTTTTCGATAATCTCCCGGATCTGTTCGATGGAATAAAAAACTTTGCCGGTTGGCGGCTCCAGCATAAATACATCCGGATGCGCGCCATGCTCAACCCGCCGGCAATGTGAACATATTCCGCAGGGAAGATATGTTTCCGGATCCGGCTTAGCGCATAAAATCGCTTGCGCAAACGCTGCCGCCAGTGTGCGTTTGCCAATGGAGCGCGGCCCCGTAAATAAATAAGCATGGCTTATATGCTTGGTTGCGGCAGCGCGCAGCAGCCACTGAACCTGTATTTCACTACCAATGTAGGATCGAATCATACGAAATTTTTGTTCTTTCTTGCAATTGCTCTGACTGTATTATGGCGCAATTACCGGCAATTGTACAGCGCTGTGCAGTCTGCGGAACTTTGATATCTGCGCAAGCGGCGGTGGGATTGTTTGCGCAGATAGTTTATTTGCGCTGGGATGAATGTATCAGCGTAACTACTCAGGATGTATTCAAAGCTCTGCGTAAGCGGGACAATATATCTTGTGCGGTATTGTAGCCGGCCGCAAGGGGTGCCCTACAGGATTGCATGGCCTCATGTGTGACCGCGCAGTGATTTATTTGTATAGAAAAATTATATGTGGGGGCACCCCAAACCCCGCGCAAGGGGCTACCGCCCCTTACGTATCCCTGCCTGGTTTTGCATGCTGAGTAGTTACTTATCAGCTAACCTTGCACATCTGCGGCAAAAGCTGTTTCCAATTGCTGCAGCATAGAACTGCTGGAAATTAAAACTCCCACCTCTCGGTTGTTGTTGAATGACGCTGTTGAAACATTAACCGAACCAACATAACCTAATGTTCCGTCTACCACGATCATTTTAGCGTGAATATATAAAGCGCCGGATTTATCATTCAGCTGAACTACCTGTATTCCCGCTGCAGATTCCTGCTGCTCTTCCTGCGCGTCGGAGCTAGATGAGAGAACAGGGGTTACAATCTGCACCTTTACACCGCGTTTTTCCGCAGCAATAAGCGCATTCATAACATCGGTGTTATTCATTTCCTCTTCTTCCATAATAATGGATTTTTTGGCGCTGTTAATCAGTTTTATCGTATCGGTAAACGAGTTAATTGGGCTGACAAGCAAATTTGGATCGGTTAGGGCCGGTGTAGTGCGGTTCCAATCCGCAGTAAAAATTGTTTCAAGTTCTTGCGCCTCCGCCGCATTATTTTCTTCCACAATATATTCACGATTGGTGGTGTAGGAAGATCCGCCAAGGGCAGAAGCGGTGAAATTTGCCGATGAAATAAAAACGATGGAATGATCAATTATCATAAATTTTGCGTGGGTAAGCGCAAATGATGGATTGGTTGTTTTAGCTTGAACACCGGCGGCGCTTAGCTTATCTAGCGTTGCAGTGGGTGAGCCTCCGCCATAGGGGTGCGGTTCCAGCATAACTTGTACGGAAACTCCCCGGTTTGCGGCGTCTTCAAGCGCATAAATAACACTGCGCTGGGTCAGCAGATAAATTTCCAACTGTATGGATTTCTGCGCCGATTTGATGGCGTCTACAATCGGTTTATAGCCGGCGTCCGGCTCTACAAACATTGTGCCGTTTTGAATACCCTGCCCCAAAGCACAAATTGCAGCCGTACTGTTGGAGGCGCATGCGGAAGTTGGCGCGCCGGAAGTGGTGGAGTTAGCGCCATTAGATCCGGTTGATGAGGTAATTTGCGGCAAAGATGGCGAACAGCCTGCGGTAAGCGCGCACATACATATGATAAAAATTTTTGCCAAAATATTGTGTATGGGTGAATTGCGCGTCATAATACATATTGCTCCTTACATGATGTGAAATAATGGTACAATAAAAGCGCAGTTTAGGGCTGAATTTGCCGGCGAGTACCGGAGGTTTACACTTCAATGCCAAATACTTTTATTGATAAACTCCATTTTACTTTGACACAAGAATCACTGCTTCCGCAATTTGGTGTAATTGTGGTGGCGTGTTCCGGAGGCGCAGATTCGCTGGCTTTGTTGCATGGGTTAGCAGCGCTGCGTCGCAGTTCACTGCGAAACTATGAAAATATTACCTTGCACGCCGCTAGTTTAAATCATGGTTTACGCGGCGCGGAAAGCGCAGCAGACGCAGCATTTGTGGCAGAGGTGTCATGCAGTTTGGGCATTAACTGCACAATCGGCGCCATTTCCGATGCGGAACGCGCTGCTTGGAAGGGGTCGGTTGAAGCTTCCGCGCGGAACGCGCGATATGCGTTTTTACGTAAAACTGCCGCAGAAACCGGTGCTTTTGCAATTGCCCTTGGGCATACCTTGGATGACCAGGCAGAAACCGTGCTGATGCGCCTGTTAAGCGGCGCCGGAGGAGACGGCATGGCGGCGATGCGGATAAAAAGCGGGGATCTCATTCGCCCGATGCTGCGTATGCGCCGGCATGAAACTGAGGCGTATTGCCGGGAAAACGGTCTGCAATACCGAACCGACGCAACAAATTTTGATGTTGCGTATACGCGCAACCGCATACGTCTTGAGCTTTTTCCGGTGATGGAGGCGATAGCGCCGCAGGTAAAAGAGATTTTGGCGCGCGAAAGTGAAATATTTGCCGCCGATGCGGATTACTTAAACTTTGCCGCAGCGCAGGTGTGGAATGAGGTACATACTATACTTTCCGATGGCTCGGTAATGCTGCGCCGCAAAGATTTGCAAAAGCTGCCGAACGCGATGCGGTGGCGTATGATTCGGATGGCCGCAGCGCAAATTGGAGTAGTAAAAGAAGATATGCGTTTTAATTTTGATTCATTAAAGCGGCTGGATAAAGTGGTGATGGATGCATCCGGTGAAACGCGGCATGTGCAGTTATCTACCGGAGCAACGGCGCAGGTGACGCGAAGTGAAGTGCTATTTTTAATTTTGCCGAAGCCGCCAAATTTTTAAGGCAAGCTGCAAAGTCAGGCGAACATCGGGGTCATTTAAATTTTTTCCAAGCAATTCCTCAATTTTTGTAAGCCGGTATTTTAGGGTGTTGCGATGCACCGATAAGCGTTCTGCCGCCTCAGCGCCGTTGCCGTGCGCAGAAAGCCAAGCGTCTAATGTAGTGGGCAGCGCCATATCTTGTCCGGAATCTGAAGTGAAAAGCGGGGCAAGCGTTTCCTGAGAAAATTCCGCCAATTTGCCATTTTCAAGCAAAGGAAACAGAAATTCCAGCGCGCCTAATTCACTATAGGCAAGTACCCGGCGTTTAACGCCCAGCGCTAAAGCTGTTTTGGCGGCTAATCCGGCTTCTTTATAAGAAGATTTTATGTTTTTAGGGCCGATTCCAGCGCTGCCAACGCCATAGCTAAATGCTGATTCCCCATTAAATGCTGCACGCAATGCCGCTATTATCACTTCGGGCTGCTGTTCCGCGCTGATAAGGATATATAAACCTGTTTCATCTGCCGTTGCCCATGCTTTGGAAAACTGCTCCAGCTTGTCGCGGCGCCACTGCGCAGAAAATCCGGCAGAATCAGCTGGCGTGGCGCATAATACCCGATGGGGCAGTGTCAGGTCGCAACCATGGTTCAGTGCGCGGCGCGTCAATTCAGAATCTGGCAAAGAGCCGGCAAACAAAGCGTCGAGATCTTCGATAGAGCTATTTTGGGAAGTTAATTTTTTCTGGCGTAATTTTCCTAATTCAAAGGCAAAAGAAGGCGCCGTTTGCAGCAGAATATCGATTAAATCCGGTGTAATGTGTTCATCGTCGCCAAGCAGCGACATAAAGCCAATAATGCCTGCGCCGATACGCAGTGGCGCTATTGCGCGGGCCATGTGGTGCGGCAAGTTGCGCTGCGCCGGAAAATCTGCTCCGAAGCCGGCAGGTGTGGCTGGTTTTATTGCCGCTTTTGCAGCATAACTGGCAAGCGCTTCATGCGCTGCCTGTTCGGTGTACGTTGTTTCGGTAGGAAATACCTGCAAAATTTGCGCGCGAAATTCATCTTCTAAAATGAACACTAATCCGGTGTGGTTAGCCAGCGATGTGCCCCAATGCCGCAAAGGATCAGACTGCGGGTGCGAGGCTCCCAGCGCTTTTTGGGCTTCGCGGGCAACGCGGGCAGTTTTTACCTGTTTTTCGTGAATAAATTCGTTAATTTGGCTGGCTATTGTTATGGCGTTGCTGTCGGAATGAATTGAGATGATAGGGATGCCATATAGATTAGAAGCGTCGCGCAGATCTTTGCTAATTTTTTCATCATAGGTAAGCAAACCGGTGTCGATGATGACCGCTTGGGTGTCGGCAATCAATTTTACAAACTCATCCGGCGTAACATCTGTTTGATGGGTAAAGGCGTTGGGCGGAAGCATAATTGCAGATTGGGGAGAAATATCTTGAAAATCTTGCAGCGAAACTAAGCGAACACGCACTACCGATTCCACAGCGCGATCTAATCCATGGTGATGGAAACCAGAGGCAACTTGCCCGCCGACAAAACCAAGCCATGCGGCAAGTTCACGAACGGTACAGGCGGGCATAGAAATACTTCCTTAAAAAAGGTTGCGATCAAAAAAAATCGGCTGTGCAAAACCGCACAGCCGAAAAGCGGTTATTTTTTGCCGGCGGCAGAAGCCGCGGCATGCTCAGCGTGGCGTTTCAGGCGTGCCTTAGCTGCCTTGACACGGTGCTTTTTCAGCGCGACAAGTTTACGTTTATTCACGGTTTATTCATCCTCTCCAGAATTAGAGTTATCATCTGCTTCCGCAAGTGATTCTATGCTTTCGGTTTCTTCTTCATCAGATTCATCTTCATCGGAATCATCATCTTCATCGCTTTCAGCCTCTTCCTCAAAATCATCTGTTGTGCTTGAACCGAAATCATCATCGTAGTCATCATCTTCATTATAAACATCTTCAAATTCGCGAACCAGCGTGTCACGGATATCCGCGCGCGGCAAATTAGAGCCGTTAGCCGGGAAACTAACTTTGCCTAACTGGGATGGATGCTGAAAAGTTTCGCGAATAATGATGCGTACTTGCATATCATTAATATCAGTAATGGCGGCGGCGTATTGATTTCCGCCGGTGATGAAATTAATCAGTCGATTTGCAAGAATTGGCTCTACTTGGCCGATAAGTTCGTTGCGGCCGTTTTTAATGAGCAAAGAATGCCCATCCACCTCGATATTTACTTGTTCTCCGGCGGCTAACCTCGCAACGGTTTCCGCGCTGGCCAATGTAATTAAATTGGTGCGGCCAGTTTTGCCGATTTCTTCAATAAACAGCTGCGGATTTATTTTATCTCCGCCAACTGAATCTAATTCGCCTTCATCTTTTAGAAGCGCGAGTCGTTCTAAATTTCTTTTAGCAATGGCGTTATCAGGTTCGCAATGTAAAGAATCTGAATACGCTTGTTTGGCCTCGCTGATGCGGCCCAATTCACTATAAGCTTTTCCAAGCCGGTTTAAAATATTGCTGTTTTGATTGGTAATTTGAATTAATTCTTGGTTGGCTGCCAGCGCTTCAGTCCATTTGCTTTCGTTGGCTAAGCGAATTGCTAAATCAGTCAGCGTTCTGATGCGGCGCGCCCGATCATCTGGATTCATGTATCTATAAGGTAACGCGGTGTTTCAGCGCGTTTCTCCCTTCAAACTGGAATAATGCTGTAGTTTGCGTACCGAAGTATTACGCATTTTTTAAAGCAAACCGTTTAGTTTGCAAAAGAAATAAACAATTTGTGCCTAAAAGAGAAGTGATATGCATGAGATAAAGCCATTTTGCGCATTGCACAGTTAGATTTCCGGCGCTTCTGCGACGTAAGACTCTTTCAAGTATATATGGGGCAGCAAAAATATCAACATCTTTGCTGTCGCATGTGCTGTACTGTTATATCGGATTATTTTGCCTTAGTAAGAGAATATCTTTCAGCATGCCGGTTATACAGTTGGAGCTTGCCGAATACCACTAGTATACTGTTTCAAGCAACATGTAATGCATAATATCATAATCTGTTTTTTGGCCTGCAATATCTAGCCTTTTGTCTTATAGAAAAAAGCGTTACATTGCAAACAGCCCCGAGAAATTTTAACGCAAGGATTAGCGCGCCGCGGCGTGTTCTTGCGCATGTCGCAGATATGTTCCCTGCAAAGACCACGCAGAGGCGCGGTCCGTTTTGGCAACAACCAAATCACCCGGAGCCAATATGCCGGCGGTTTGGTCGGCCTGCATAAAGAGCAGTTTATTGCTGCGGGTGCGCCCCTTCCAGAAAACACCTTTTTCTTGAACTTTGCGTTCTTCAATAAGTATTTCCTGTTCTGAGCCGACGTATTCGGCGTTTATTTCCAATGAAATTTTTTCCTGAATAATTTCCACTTCGCGCAGGCGGGTTTTTTTCAAGGCATAGGGTATGTCATCTTCCCATTTATTGGAAAGAGTGCCTTGGCGTGGCGAATACATAGCAACATGCACAACATCGAAGCGAATTTCCTCAAGCAAGAGCAGTAATTCTTGAAACTCATCTTCAGTTTCGCCGCAGAAGCCAACGATAACGTCGGTTGAAAGGGTGACTCCGGGCCACCAATTGCGCAATTTTTCGATTAATGTTTTATACTCGGCAATATCATAACCGCGGCGCATTCGCTGCAAAACTGCGTCGGATCCGTGCTGCACAGGGATGTTTACATGTTCGCACACTTTCGGCAGCGCCGCCATTTCATGAATCATCTGATCGGTAAAATGGCGTGGGTAACTCGTCATAAATCGAATGCGATCCAAATTTTGAATGTCGCTAAGCTGCGCCATAAGCTGGCTGAGCGTTGGCGCGCCGGGAAGATCCAGCCCATACGCTTCAACAGTTTGTCCCAGCAGGGTAATTTCGCGGGCGCCAGTATCTGTTAGTGTTTGGGCTTCGCGCAGCAACTCATCTACGGGTCTACTGCGTTCAATGCCGCGGCGTGAAGGCACAACACAGTAGGAACAGACTTTATTGCAGCCAAGAATTACCGGCAGCCAGGCGGTTGCTTTGCGATTTTGCGCAATTTCACCCGGATAATGAATTTCGCGGGTAGCAGGCTTTGGAGTAATTGCAACAGGCGCAGAAATAATTGGCAGCAAGGTTGAAGCTTGCTCACCGGCTTGTTCCACAACATCCAAGCACCCCAAACCTGCGGCGATAGGCGTCCAGCGTTCTTCAAGGAATTTTGGCAGGATATCCGCGTATTCAACTTTAAAGAACAAGTCTACAACCGGGTAGCGTTTTTTTAAGTCATCAATGGTGCGTTGATTGCCGATCATGCACCCCATCATAGAGACCAGAAGATCCGGCCGGTTAGCTTTGGCGCGTTTCAGCAGAGACAGCTGGCCGTGAGCGCGCAATTCCGGCGCTTCACGGACACTGCATGTATTTAAAATAATCAGGTTGGCGTCTTCCATTGCCGGCGCTGATTCCCAGCCTAAATTATCCAGCATAGCGCTAACACGCTGTGAGTCGGCTTGATTCATTTGACAGCCGACAGTCCAAATATGATATTTTCCCGGCGCAATGCCCATACTCCACAATACTCCCGTTGGTTCAGGCGCAGCCCCGTATTGTTGGCCATTTTCCCAGCAAAAATTTACGCATATTTTAGAAAACGGAATCGCTGCCGTTCGCAGCAGCGATGGGTGACGGGGTGAACCTATTATCACAGCAGTATACCATAGGAACGCAATGTTTCTCAAGAGTCAAAATTCTGTTCTTAGAATGGCTGTGTCAAAAAGCTTGGTTATTCCCGCTGCGGCACTATGTTCAGGCCGGCCGGACATATTTTGTGCTATACTATCACTGATTCCGCGCCGGCGGTCTGCTTTTTATCCGACCGGCGAATGAGATTGGAGACGTTTATTATGACACAAGGTTCAGGCGGCCCTCCGCCGTTAGATATGGAGCCTGCCGTTACGGTTTCAGGCTTGCAGTATATCGATTTTGCGCCCGGATCCGGTGCGGTTGCGAAGACTGGTCAGAAAGTGACGGTGCATTATACCGGCTGGCTGAAAAGCGGCGCGAAGTTTGACAGTTCGGTGGATCGCGGGGATCCGTTTGAATTTCATTTAGGCAAAGGTCAAGTTATCAAAGGGTGGGATGAAGGCGTTGCCGGTATGCGTGTCGGCGGCCGCCGCCGGTTGATTATTCCGGCAGACTTAGGATACGGCGCTCGAGGCGCCGCCGGAGTTATTCCGCCAAACGCAACGCTTATTTTTGATGTTGAACTTTTAGCTGTAAACTAATCGGCTGCCTGTATAATGCCGTTGCGCTGCTACGAAAACAGCAATTATGTTTTGCAGCGGCGCATTCGCAGAAATTTCATGAAGTAAGGACGTAAAAATAATGGCAAAACAATATAATCAGCCGCCGGAAATGACGATTGATCCGGCAAAGAAATATCAGGCTGTGTTTCATACAGAAAAAGGTGACTTCACTGTTGATCTATTTGCGGCGGAAGCGCCGATGACGGTTAATAATTTCGTGTTTTTGGCGCGTGACGGATTTTATGACGGAACGATGTTTCACCGCGTTATCAAAGGATTTATGGCTCAGGGCGGCGACCCAACCGGAACTGGCCGCGGCGGCCCCGGGTATCGTTTCGAAGATGAGCAGAGCGCTTTGCAGCTGAAACACAACAGCGCGGGTATTCTTTCAATGGCTAACGCCGGCCCCAACTCTAACGGATCTCAGTTTTTTATTACGTTTGCGCCAACTCCGCACCTTAACGGCAAACATGCTGTTTTTGGCAAAGTTTCGCAGGGGATGGATGTTGTTTCGGCAATTCGCGAACGCGACCCAATGTCTGATCGCAATCCAGGGGATCAATTGATGTCGATTGATATTGTCGAGGTATAGCGCAGACTGGTTTTGTAGTTTATCGAATTATTTAGGGAGGCGCCCCAAACCCCGCGCAAGGGGCGCTGCCCCTTGTGAATCCCCGATGGTTGCGCCGTGCGGTGGTTGTGTATAAAAGATATTTTGGGGACACCCCAAACCCCGCGCAAGGGGCGCTGCCCCTTGCGAATCCCCGATGGTTGCGCCGTGTGGTGTTTCGTTTATAAAAAATATATTGGGGACACCCCAAACCCCGCGCAAGAGGCGCTGCCCCTTGCGTATCCCCGGATTTGTGTGCAGCATTTTGATTGGCCAAGCAATTCTTGCCGGTAGTTTCTTGTGGTGGGGGAACATATTCTTGGAATAAGCGTCTAACATAGCGAAACAATTGTAAGCTTGCAAATATTTCAACAAAATTTAATGTCGCACATATTTATGAAATGATTTGAAAGGCGCATACTACTGTGGCGCACATTTTTCGCAATAGGCTATGGCTTATCATCGGCGTAATTGCCACAATCGCGCTGCTGACCGGAATCGGTTTTACCGCTGAATCTTTGCTTTCTTCAAATACGGTTCAACATTCCGCAGCAACGTCATCTAATACTAAAAGCGTGTCTGGGGCGCCTATCCCCGTATCACTAGGCGCAATATCGGGTTCCGGCCAAGCGGTGACCTCTGTGAATACACCCTATACCGGCAACGCATTGTATATTAAAACATCAACACTTACCATAACTGTAAGCAATCCGTTAACTGCGTATACCCAGATTGGCCAGTGGATTGCCCGCACAGATACCCGCGCGGTGACAACCGCAGTTACCATAGATAACAATGATCCCAAGAATGTTTTTGTTAACGTTTCGTTTTCCGTGGAATCTACGTTGTACCCGCAGATTGTGCAATATTTGCAAACATTTGGCGCCAACAATGGCGGAAGATTGCTGAATGACACTGAAATATCGCAAGATGTTACACAGCAATATGTGGATACACAGGCCCGGCTCAGTTCACTGCAAACAGAGCTTGCCCGGCTGCAGGAACTGGTGGCTAAAGCGCAGTCTGTTGCTGATATTATTACCATCGATCAGGAAATAACAAATCTTGAAACACAGCTCAATCAAACGGAATCGGAACTGAATTCCTTAACAAACCAAGTGACCATGTATACGGTGCAGGTCAATCTTGTTCCGCTAACCAGTGTTATTTCACCACCGTCTAACACCCACTGGAGTTTTATGGGGTCTTTGCAAGACGCATGGAATGCATTTCTAGCGTTTGGGGTGCTTTTGGTAACAGGAATCATTTGGGTTGGTGTATTTGCCATATATCTTGTGCCTGTCGGGTTCATCTTTTGGCTTATATCCCGTTATATCCGCAAAAGAAACGCAACCGCATCTCAGCAAGTTTCTTAGTTAACAATCCGATATCAGGAAGGGCGGCCAAAGCGGCCGCCCTTTTCGCATTGCATCGCCAGGGATTCACAAGGGGCGGTAGCACCTTGTGCGGGGCTTGGGGTATCCCCAAAAATCATTAATTTTTTACAGCCATGCGCTGTTGGGTCCGCCTGCGGGGGCAACCGTATGAACGCGAGATTGCTTGCCGCAGCGCTGGGTATATTCGCCGCCTAATACGTTTATGATTGCGGCAACCGCGGAATCCGGCGCAAAGATCAGCGCGCTGCCGCCAAATCCGGCGCCAGTCAGCCGGGCGCCATATGCCCCGCCGTGTGTGGCCAGCTCTACAATAACATCTAATTCCGGACAGCTTACCTCAAAATCATCCCGTAAACTTGCGTGCGAACGCAGAATAAGGTTACCTAATATGGGGGAATTGTTGTTTTCCATAGCGTCAACAGCGCTAAAAACCCGGGCGTTTTCAGTGATCACATGGCGCGCTCTGCGTCGTGGAATCTCTGGAATGAGGCCGCCAATCCGCAACAGATCGTATTCGGTAACGTCGCGTAAAGCGGTAATGGCTCTTTGAGGCTGTTCAGACTGCAGCGCGGCGCTGAACGCTGCGACCGCCGATTCGCATTCACTTCGCCGCTGGTTATACGCCGAGGTGGCCAAGGAACGCTCTACGCCGCTTTCGCAGCTTAGCAAAGTAACAGCGCTCATTTGAAATGGAATATAGCGATATTCCAGCGACCGGCAGTCTATTAATACCGCCGAGCCTGCCCGGCCTAACGCCGACGCCAAATGATCCAGCAGGCCAACCCGGACGCCGGAGCCAATGACTTCGCCGTTGTGCGCCAGTTCGGCAATTTGCGTGGCCGAAAGCTGTAAGGAAAATGCGGTGTTCAGCCAAACCGCAGCGGCAACCACCAGCGCGGCAGAGGAACTCATGCCGCTGCCCAGCGGCACATCTCCGGCAATTGCCGCAGAAAATCCATGAATTGGCAGATTTTTTTCGTGAAATGCAGCGACAACACCGGAAATATATCTTGCCCACAAGGGGAGATTTTGCGGAGCAGAATGTGTTGGGGGCTGTTGCGCCGAGAAATTTGCCGATTGGTGAAAATGGGCGGAATACAGGCGCACATCGAAAGAATCTGCATGGGGCGCTCCAACTAAAGCGGCAACCTTATCAATAGCAATGGGCAGCACGAAACCGTCGTTATAGTCGGTGTGTTCGCCGATAATATTGATTCTGCCTGGCGCCCAAGCGGCAAGCAATGGATGATCGGCGCCAAATGTTTCGCGCGCCGCGGCCAGCGCAGTTTGAACCGGCAGCGGCGTTTGCGGACTGTTGTTCATGAAACGTTTTTCCTCATCTTTCCTATGATTTTTTGCCGGAAATATGAGGACTGCGCGCGATTTTCGCTGCATACAGCGCAATAGCGCCGGCGGTAGCGGCGTTTAACGAATTGACTTTGCCAAACATCGGGATTTTTACCAGCGCATCGCAGCTTTCACGCACAATTCTGCGGATGCCCGTTTCCTCATTGCCAATAACCAACGCAACCGCCGTATTTAAATCGACCTGCTCTAATTTCGTTTTTGCCTCTCCCGCCAAGCCGAACACCCAAACATTTTGTTTTTTTAGATACTCTATGGTTTGAGTAATATTGGTTACCAAAATAACCGGCAGATGTTCCACTGCGCCGGCAGAGTTCTTTATTACTGCGGGTGTTACACCGGCAGCCCGATGCTCGGGGATAATAACGCCGTGCGCGCCAAAAGCTTCCGCGGCGCGAATAAGCGACCCCAAGTTATTGACATCTTGCACATTATCTAAAATTAACAGGAACGGCGGCTCAGATTTTTCTTCTGCCAGCCGGAAAGCCTCTTGAATATCGGCGTATTCCCATGGAACGGAAAACGCTAACACCCCCTGATGATTGGCGTTGTGAGTAAGTTCATCTAATTTTTTGCGATCAACCCGCTCTACCGTAATCTTTAATTTTTGTGCGGCGGCAATGATATCATTTACCCCATGAGGTTCTACACCGTTAGCGATAAAGATCTTTTTAATGCGTCCTTCAACTGTTAAAGCTTCGCTAACGGGGTGTCTGCCCCAAATAAGGTCTGTTGCGTGCGCCATAGATATTTTTCCCATTCTAAGTTTTTCTTCAATTGTACCATGTTTAAGAGCTGTTAGCCGGAAATACTGGGCCTACATGCAGCAGAAAGCAGGAAGTACCGGAGGCAGCATACCTTCTGACGGGGATTGGGGCGCCTCCCAAATTATTTTTATAAAACGAAACACCACACGGGACACATGGGGATACGTAAGGGGCGGTAGCCCCTTGGGCGGGGATTGGGGCGCCTCCCAAATCATTTTTATAAAAACGAAACACCGCACGGGACACAATGGGGATACGTAAGGGGCGGTAGCCCCTTGGGCGGGGATTGGGGCGCCTCCCAAATTATTTTTATAAAACGAAACACCGCACGGGACACATGGGGAAACGTAAGGGGCGGTAGCCCC
>JAJYBV010000082.1 GCA_021778805.1 Chloroflexota bacterium
CCATGCGCAGGGATTGGGGTGTCCCCAAAATAATTAATAAAAACAACCACCGCACGGTACCCATGGGGATACGTAAGGGGCGGCAGCCCCTTACGCGGGGATTGGGGTGTCCCCAAAATATTTTTTATAAACAACCACCGCACGGTACCCATGGGGATACGTAAGGGGCGGATGCCCCTTACGCGGGGATTGGGGTGTCCCCAAAATATTTTTTATAAAAATCTTTCACAGGGCAATATTGATTGCCGAGTGGCAAGGGCGACCGCAAGGGTCGCCCCTACCGGATTGCATTGCCTCAATGTGTACCGCGAGGCGTAAGCTCTAAAACAAACGATATGGGGTGACGCTTTTGCTCCGGCGCGGTATTGGCGGCCAAGGTGGCCCCGAAACGAACACCACACGATGAATCGTGTGGCTTGTTTCCCCACCTCCACCCATGTGTACCGTGCAGTGTTTGTTCAACAACAGGCGCTATGGGGCACTCAATGTACTCCGCTCTGTTGGTTTCCATCCTGATTAAAATATTAAAGTTCATCAGTATTCCCCATTGTGCGCAAGTTAAGAACAAACCATAGGACTGGTTAAATTTGTTCGGTAATTTTTTTAACCAATTGAGTTTGATCTTTATGGCATATCAGCAGCGAATCCGGTGTATCCACAATAACTAAATCGTGCACACCAGCTGTAGCGATTACTCTGCCTGTATTGGAATATACAAAGGTTTCCTTTGTATCAATATGGATTACCCTGCCGTCACTGGTCAGCTGAGAACGGTTGGCCTCGTCATTTGCGCTATGCAGCGATGCAACAGAAGCCCAGCTGCCGATATCGTTCCATCCGATATCTACCGGAATAACCGCGGCTTTTTGCGCTTTTTCCATAACCCCGGTATCTATCGTTATATTTTCCGTCAAACCGCTCCATGCTTCCTGAATAGCTTCTTTTGTACGATTTTGCTTAATTCCTTCGGCTATTGTATCCAGCACAGCGGCAACTTGCGGCACATGCTGCCGTATTTCCGCTAATATGCGGTCTACCCGCCAAACAAAAATCCCCGAATTCCAGGCATATTCCCCCGTTAGAAGATATCTTTCTGCAGTCTGTCTATCTGGTTTTTCAACAAATTGTTTAATTTGATAAGCGCGAATGTTCTCAGAGTGCTCCATAACCAAATTGCCGGCGTGAATATATCCATAGCCGGTTTCGGGATAAGTTGGCTCGATGCCAAGCGTCACTAAATAGCCTTCCTGCGCAACTTGTTCCGCAAATTTCAGCGCAGAAATGAACGTATCAGACTTAGTGATAACATGGTCGGCATGGAAAGACCCCATGACAGCATGTGGATTCTGTGCGGCAATACATACAGCCGCTAAGCCGATAGAAGCTGCCGTGCCCATGCCTTTGGGTTCACACAGAATGTTTGCGGAAGGAATATCGGGTATCTGTTCTTTAACTAAATTTTCGTACTGGCCAAAGGTAACAAAAAATGTTTGTGAAAGCGGCGCAACCGCCGACAGCCGTTCCACGGTTTCTTGCGCCAATGATTTATGGCTGGCTAATGGCAAAAATTGTTTTGGCAGTTGTTTGGTGCTTAATGGCCACAGGCGCGTACCGCTGCCTCCGGCTAAAATTGATGCGTACATAAAAAATCTCCTTCGAAGATACAAGCAATATCATTGGTGTTGTCTGCCGATGGCTGAGGTATTAGCTGCTCCATAGTTTCTAACGTCACCAAACCCGTCTTAGCCACAAAGCGCCGAATAGTTCATATGGATGGCCAAGGCCATATAGTTTGTGTTCAATTATTGCTTCAAGCGCTGGGCTGCTTTTGGGATCCCTTAGAAACCTGAGCCTAAAAAAGGAATAAGAGGATTCGGGGGGACACCACCGGCTCCGACAGGCGGCATGCTGCCTTCTGCGCCTCCAGCTATTTTAAGTATAGCAGAGTTGTGATAACAACATTGCTATCAAGTTTGCTAACGTTGTATATCATACCAATAGAGTAAAAAACACGCTGCAGTCAATGATCTAATGGATGATAAGGGACATTGTATATCGAGAAAGCGCCAATGGGAAATGCGTTAAAAGTACTGATAATAGTCTTGTTCAAGCTATCGAAAAAATATATTGAGGAAAATATTATAGCGGCCGCGCCGGCAGTTGCATAGCTGTTTTGCAACTGCCGCAATGTGTATGCGCAGTAATCGGCCGAAGGGTCTTCCTAGCGATTAGCAGAATATTAGGGTTTTACCAATGGATTTATTGCCAAATTTTTGTCAGAAATCGGGTACCAACTCACCGGTATATTTGCAGAAAGTGATACAATAACAGCGGAAGCGCTCTATATGCGCGCATGATAGCTTATGTAAAAAGTGTGGCTTTTGAAGCGCACAGATGAAAGAATATCGATGTGTGTATCTGCGTAATTTACAGAAAGGTTTTTTTGCAGTATGGATCTTGCGTCCATTTCCTTTCTCATACTCGCTGCAATTTTGGTAGGATCTGCGCTGGCGGTAGTTTTAATGAAAAATATCGTTAGGGCAGCGCTGTTTTTGGCGGCGTTATTTGGAGCAGCGTCGGGAATATATGTGCTGTTGAACGCTGATTTTATAGCTATTGTACAAATCCTGGTATATGCAGGCGCTGTAACAATTTTAATTTTGTTTTCTATTATGTTGACACAAAATCCCAATTCTCAAAGCAGCAACCCGGGGAATCATCAATGGTTTATTGCGGCCATTGTTGCGGCGGGTTTGTGTGCGGCAATTGTATTTTCTTTTGCGCAGAATAGCGCAATAGCTAACGGAGCAGGAAATGCAGTAACCGCAGCTTCAACCAATAACACGGTTGTAATTGGTAATTTACTGTACAGCCCAACAACCTACAGTTATGTGCTGCCATTTGAAATTGCGTCGCTGGTGTTGCTGGTGGCAATTGTTGGCGCAATTGTAATCGGTCGGGAGGATTAAGAAACCAAGTATGCTTTTAAGTCTTAACTCCTTTTTAATTTTAGGCGCCGTTTTGTTTTGCATAGGTTTATTCGGCGCGCTGAGCAAACGCAACGCTGTTTCAGTGCTTATGGGAATTGAAATTATGCTGAACGCAGTAAACATTACGTTAGTTGCATTTGCTTCTTCATCAACGGGTACCGCTCATGGAGCCAGGCTAACCGGACAAATTTTTGCAATTTTTATTATCACAGTGGCCGCGGCAGAGGCCGCAGTTGCTTTAGCTATGATTATTGCAATATACCGGCGGCGCAATTCCGTTGATGTATCTGAAATCAATATGATGAAATGGTAGGGGTTCCAATGGATATTTTTGTCAGGGATATTTGGGTTATTCCACTGCTTCCTCTTATCGCGCTTGTTTTGAATCTTTTTATTATCCGCCCGCTTGATGTTGCTTATCGTGATCGTTCTGCACACGCAGGCGCCGCGCATGACGGCCATGCCGAACACAGCTCTTCAGAAGCGCATTATACTGCGGAAGAGTTGATTGAATCGAGCTATGTTTCCGCCTTAGATACAATAGACGGGCACATAGATACTCCCGCGGCAATGAATCACGCGCTGCAAACAGCGCAGAAAACCAGCGGCGGCAAGCAAGCCGTTGCGCTGATGCGGCAATTAGAGCAGCATCCGGAACATCCTCACGGCAAGCCAACCATATATGCGCGGTTAGCCGGATACGTGGGTATTGCAGGCATGTTTGGCTCATTTGCGTGGGCCATCGGCGCGCTGTTTGCGATGTTTAACAATGCATCGCTGCAAAAAGGCTTAACAATTCCGCTGTATAATTGGCTAACGTTTGGCTCTATTTCGTATCACGTCAATTTTTACGTTGATTCATTGACCGTCGTAATGCTGGTAGTGGTAACAGCGGTGTCGGTGTTAGTGCAGTTTTATTCGCAAGAATATATCGAGTCTGAAGAACCGCGTGGCTATTCGCGTTTTTTTGCCTGGCTTTCGTTATTTGCCATTTCAATGATGATATTAACCTTATCCGCTAATTTCCTGATGATTTTTATTGGATGGGAACTGGTTGGTGTTAGTTCGTATTTGTTAATTGGCTTCTTAGGCAAAGACGCTCCAAAAATTGATGGCGGCAGGCCATCCCCCAGCGCTGCTGCGCTGAAAGCATTTGTTACCAACCGTGTTGGTGACTTTGGCTTTTTAATCGGCATTATGATCTTGTTTGCGCAAACGGGCACGTTTACGTTTACCGAGATTCCGCAAAAACTACAAGGAACAGATGTTACCCTAATAACCGCCGCCATGATTTTGGTGTTCTGCGGCGCGGTGGGTAAATCGGCGCAGTTTCCGCTGCATGTGTGGCTGCCAGACGCAATGGAAGGCCCCACACCGGTTAGCGCACTGATCCACGCTGCCACCATGGTGGCGGCCGGTGTGTATTTAGTTGCGCGCACATTTTTGCTGTTCCATGCATATGCTGGGCCGCAAGCTTCCATGGTTGTGGCGTATACCGGCGGATTTACAGCGCTGTTTGCCGCGCTGATTGCAACTGTTCAGGTAGACCTGAAACGTGTGTTGGCTTATTCCACCATATCGCAACTTGGGTATATGTTTGTTGGGCTTGGAGTTGCCGGTACAGATGGTCCCGGTATGTTTCACCTGATGACCCATGCGTTTTTCAAAGCCCTTTTGTTCTTAGGATCCGGCGGTGTTTTGCATGCGCTTTCGGGGCAGCAGAATATGCGCAAAATGGGTGGTTTAGCGACGAAGATACCGTTAGTGGCGTTTCCGTTTTTATTGGCGACTTTATCAATTTCCGGCATGCCCTTTTTATCGGGATTTTTCAGCAAGGATGAAATTATTGCGCAAACGCTGGCTAATGGTGATGTGGCGTTATATGTAATAACCGTATTCACCGCGTTTTTAACCGCGTTTTATATGTTCCGCGCATGGTTTCTTACATTTGGCGGAAAAGGCGGCGCTTTGGGCGGATTATGGGGTGGAAAGTATCGTGGAGAAGTGCATCCGCATGCGCCGGGCATACGAATTTGGCTGCCATTAATGCTGCTGGCTATACCAACAGTATTTTTGGGTTATTGGGGATTTGCTCCGCTGGGCGGAAACTTCAATGCATTTATCACCGGCAACCCCGCGGCGGCTCCATTTGGTAACCCCTTTGCGGACCCAATGACATATGTTAGCATAGCGCTGGCATTCTTAGGCATTGGCATTGCATGGCTGATGTATGGTATGGAAGTTATTCCTGCCGACGCGCTGACACGCAATCCAGTAGGCAAAGGATTGCATGCGTTATTTTTCAATAAATTTTATGTTGATGAACTGTATATGGCGCTGATTCGCTTTGGAATATTTCTGTTTGCGAAAATTGCTGTTAGCATCGACAAATATGTTATTGACGGGATTATTAACGGTATCGGGTCTGGTGTGTTGGGTATCGGCCGTGGCCTTCGCAAGGTAGAGACTGGCCGGTTGCAGAATTATGGCGCTGCCTTCTTTGGTGGCGCGCTTATCATTGCCGCCGCGTTTATCGCGGTGGTCTATTTCGGAAAGTAAAGAGGGGTAGACCACTGTGTCCTGGTTATTAACAATACTTGTGTTTTTGCCAACGGTTGGCGCGCTTGCTGTGATGGCTGCTCCGCGCGGGTTATCGCGTTGGCTTTCTGCAGTGTTTACCGGTGTTGTGTTTCTGCTTTCAACGTGGCTGTATATCGGCCCAATGCTTAGCAGTGGCGGCAATGCGGCTGTTTTCGGCAATGTATCTCATCCATATTGGGTAGATCAAGCGCCGTGGATAAACGTAACCATTGGTTCACTGCAATTGAAAATTGATTATCATCTTGGAGCCGATGGCCTTAGCATTTTTATGCTGGTTTTAAACGCATTATTAACGTTTTTAGCGGTATTAGGCTCTTGGAATATTGCTAAACGGCAACGCGAATATATGGCTTTACTGCTGTTGCTGGAAACCGGAGTAATGGGCGTATTTTGCGCGTTTGATCTATATTTGTTCTGGCTGTTCTGGGAAATTGAATTAATTCCCATGTTCTTGCTGATTGCAGTTTGGGGCGGCCAGCGCCGTGAATACGCCGCATGGAAATTTGTTATATATACCGTGCTGGGGTCTGCTATTATGCTGGCCGGTATATTACTGCTGTATTTCAATTTGGGTTCACAAACCGGACAATACAACGCTTCGTTTGGTTGGCTTGCAACGCATCATGTAAGCGGAAATTTAACGATTTTAGGGTTGACGGTTTCGTCTCAGCTTATTATTTTCCTGCTGATTTATGTTGCGTTTGCAATAAAATTGCCGATGTTCCCATTCCATACGTGGCTGCCCGATGCGCACACCGAAGCCCCAACGGCTGTTAGTGTGCTGCTTGCCGGCATTTTGTTAAAAATGGGCGCTTACGGATTGATTCGCATTTGTGTTGATTTTATGCCATCTGGCGCACATCAATTTGCTTGGCCGCTTGCTGTGCTGGGTGTTATCAATATGGTGTATGGCGGGTTATGTTCTCTTGTTCAATCAGACATGAAGAAAATGATTGCCTATTCCAGTGTCAGCCATATGGGGTATGTCATATTAGGCGTTGCCGCCGCAGTCGGCCCCGGCGCCACGAATCCGGCCTTTAAAGAAGCTGCGCTTACAGGCGCCGCGCTGCAGATGTTTACGCATGGCACAATAACGGCTATGCTCTTCTTCTCTGTTGGTGTTCTGTATGACCGCGCGCATTTGCGTGATATTAATGCTTTTGGCGGATTGCAGGCTAAAATGCCGCGGCTTACTTGGATATATTCCTTTGCTGTGCTGGCTTCGCTTGGATTGCCGGGGCTAAGTGGATTTGTGGCTGAATATTTGGTGTATACCGGATCGTTCTCAACATTCCCAATTTTAGTAGCAGTATCGGCGTTTACCGTCATTATTACTGCCGGCTACCTGCTGTGGATGTTGAAGCGTTCATTCTTTGGTCCGCTGAATCCCAAGTGGAGCGGCATAACGGACGCAAGTATATTAGAAATGACGCCATTGATAACGTTAGCAGTTTTGGTGTTATTTGTAGGGGTATTTCCGCAATTTTTGATTAATTTGCTGCACCCCAGTTTAAGTAATATTATTCAAACAATAAGCGGCGCTGTAACCGCTTCAGGGCGATAGGAGAGCAATTCATGAGTCCCACACTTATTCCCTTGTCATCGAATGATATGTGGATATTATCTCCGGAAATTGCGATGACGGCTCTGGCGCTTCTTGTATTAGCGCTGGACTTTTTGGTAAAGCGCCGCGAGATAATTGCGTTTGTGTCTGTTTTCGGGCTGGTGGTTCCGGCAGGTTTGCTGGCGTGGATCGTATCGACGCCAAACCACCCGGTTTATGGCTTTTATGGCATGTATACGATAGATAATTATGCCATTTTCTTTGATTTCCTGTTCTTGCTTATAGGAGCCGGGGTTGTCTTGGCTTCATATGACTTCGTGCAGCGATATATGCGCAGTTCGGGTGAGTTTTATGCGCTGCTGCTGTTTTCATTGCTTGGCGCCATGTTAATGGCCAGTTCACGGGAATTGATAACAATATATATTGCGTTAGAGTTAACCAGTTTTCCGCTTTATGTAATGGCGGGCATGCTGCGCAAAGATATTCCCAACGATGCTGCTTCATCGGTTCGTTCAACGGAAGCCTCGCTGAAATATGTGCTGCTCGGAGCTATGTCTTCAGCGGTTTTGCTATATGGTATGGCGCTATTATATGGCATAACCGGCTCAACCGATTTAAGCGAGATTGCGGTTGCTTTGCAGCATGGTTTTAGCGGTGGACCAAACAGTATGGTTCTGTTAGTTGCCGATACCTTTATTTTTGCCGGCTTCGGCTTTAAAATATCTGCTGTGCCATTTCACATGTGGGCGCCGGATATTTACCAAGGCGCGCCAACGCCCGGAACATTATTCTTTTCGGTTGCATCCAAAGCGGCGGGGTTTGCAGCGCTTATACGTGTATTTGCCGATGGTGGATTGCTGAATACCGGTTCGTTTTATTTATGGGGCTTCATCGCGATCGCCGCGGTAGCAACAATGACATTGGGTAATATTGTTGCAATCGCGCAAAGCGATATCAAGCGTATGATGGCGTATTCTAGCATCGCTCAAGCCGGCTATATCTTGGTTGGGTTTACCGCAGTGGCGTATCAGCCATCGAACCAAACAGGTATATCGGGAATGCTGGTGTTTTTAGCGGTGTATGTTATTACCAATATCGGAGCGTTTGCCGGCATTATTGCCTTTGCTAACGCAACAGGCAGCGAGCAGCTTCGCGACTTCGATGGTTTGTTTCGCCGCAGCCCCACGCTGGCGTTTGGCATGATTTTGTGCCTGATGTCTTTAGCCGGCATTCCTCCGCTGGCCGGCGCGCTGAGCAAAATTTATATTTTTGTAACGGCGTGGCAAGAAGGCGGTTTATTGCCGTGGATTGTAATTATTGCGCTGATTAACAGCGTAATATCTATTGCATATTATATTGGGGTAGCATATCGCATATTTGTGAAAAATCCGCTCCGAGAAGATCGCTTGCGGGTATCTGCTGCAATTTCTGTTGCGCTGGCAGTTAGTGTTGTTGGCATTATTGCCGCAACAATTTTTTTCCAGCCGCTTTTAAATTTTGGTGTTTCAGGGGCGCAGGCGCTGCTGAAATAACAGAGCAACCGCCGCTGGGGCATACTAAAACGGTATTAAACTGCGCCGGTGATTATTGTCGTTGTACAATGTATCACCGGCGTTTTGCGTTATCTCATGAACATCCGCATACTTATTCAGAAGGGTAAAGCCAAGAATGGCTCTTCCAACGACGCATGAGAAGCGCCATATATGCAGGGATACGTAAGGGGCAGCCGCCCCTTGTGCGGGGTTTGGGGCGTCCCAAAATGATTTTCACTATAACGAAACGCCGCACGGCACAAAAGCGCCACCTTATAATGCTCGTTTTTATACCAACCATCGCGCGGGACACGTGAGGCCATGCAATCCGGTAGGGGCGACCCTTGCGGTCGCCCTTGAATACCGCGTTACGAATTTCTTATCCCATGTTTACATGTTAAAGATCAGCACCATGTGGTGTTCGTTCCTCTTATGCTGAGCTTTTGGAGCCTCCTGAGTAGTTCAAAGCAGCAAACCAACTTACTTCAGATTGACGGTTATTGCCGCTAAAAACCATCGAATTCAGCTTCATCGGACCAAGGCAGCGCGAATGTAAATACAGCGCCAGATTTACCGTTCGGCGCTACAGTTAGCCGTGCCTTATACATGCCAAGCAGCGTTTGTATCAGCGAATAATCCAAATCAATGCCATTGCCTGCTGCTAGCGCCGCGCCGCCTCTGCTGAGGATAATGGCTAATTGTTCGAGCTGTTCATTGGTAAACGGCGTACCTTTATCAATAATATCGATACGAACGCGATGTTTTTGGGCGCGCAGCCGAATAGTGACGTTTTTCCCGTTAGATCTACGTGCAGCGCTGGCGACAAGCATAGCGATGATACGCTCTAAATGCCGTTTGGCCCAGCTTCCCATAATTGAATCGCGGTTTGTGTGCACCACAACTTTTATGTCGGGCGTGCGTTTCATTTGGGTTTCAGCGACATTGGCGCAAATGCCTGTTAAACTGCAGGTTGCCATAGTAGATTCACCGTCGGAAGAACCGGCGATGGCGTCTAAATCGTTAGCGACTTCTTCAATGCGGCGAAGCTGCATTTCAATAATATTAATCTCCTGCAGCATTTCATCGTTGGCGCCGGAATCCTGTAGTTGTTTCTGCAGCCGCTGCAGGCGCATTTTAATTGGTGTTAATGGATTGCGCAGGTCGTGCCCGGTTATTGCTAAAATGGCGTCGCGCTGGCCTTGTTTTAGGATGTCTTCTGTAATATCAATGGTGATGAAAATAGCGCCAATGATCTCATTCCAAGGATTGTAAATAACGTTTGCGTTTGCTTTCACAATGATTTCGGTTGCGTTATTTGGCAGCACAAAACTTAAAAATTGTTCGATTGTTTGTTTGCCGCGCAACGCACGGTAAATAACCAAATCTGACTGAGATGCGGGCTGAGATAGCTCTCGGCGTTGGTCGGAAAGCCAATCGGTTCCTGCGCCGGAGGTAACAATTTTTTCAAAGGCTCTTGTGGAAATATTATTTTCTTCTATTTGGGCGATTTGCGCCGGTGATGTTATGCGTGGCTGGAGGGATTCGATATGCTCGGTTAATGTTTTGCCAATAACTTCAGTTAATTTTTCAAATGTTTCAAACTGAAACATCGTTAAAGTAGCTGAATTTACCGCTTTCAATGTTCCATTTGCGTCATATACCCATAAGGGAACCGGAATAAAGTTAATCGAATCCATTACTTTTTCCAAGGTCGGCTGATTCCTTTCAGTTTCTTCGAGTTGAACAATCTTATTTTCATAAAAACCTATCACAAAATGATCCATAACATTTAGATATGCGGAAAACATGGGTATAACAAGCATGGTTGTTATACGCTGTGCCCCATCATTCCACAGATATTCTATCGGCGCGCCGGTTTGCACGCCGGAGGAATGGAAAGAATTTGTTAGAAGATCCGTGATATATGTTTCAGAAATAGGAATAAGTTCACACAAAGGCTTGGAAACAATAGTGTCACGAGTTTGTCCTGTCCATCGGATAAAATACTCTGACGCGCTTTGTGTACGGTATGGCGGCTGAGCTGTAACAATAACGACAGCAAGTGTATTTTGTCTGCTGACGATCGTATCAAATATAGATAATTCAACAGATTCAGACGGTTGTTGAACGCTTTCGGCGCAATTGATGCGCAATTCTTCGCAAGCGCTACCTTCAAGCATAGAGATTCCCTCCTGTGAACAGATTTCTGCCAAGTGATAAAAAATAAAATAAACTAAATAGATCTGGCAGAATTGCATATTGCAAACTGTTACATGGCAATTTTATTGCCGACTTTCTTAGCAATTATAACAAAAATTAGCGAATAGTAAAGAGTAAGACGCCGCGCATTTTGAATTTAGCGGCAAACAGTACTTTTTGAGACTATCATTTCCCGTCTTCAACCGACCAGATTGATACGCTTAGAGCAGAAAAATCCGTATATACAGCTTAAGACTTCATAGTGTTATGACGAAGCAAAGTACGTTAAAGTTTTGTTTTGGCTATATATGACTTATTTACCAAGAATATATAGTACTATGGTACTTTGCAATATCTGTAAACGTAACAAAAGTCTATTGCGCGTTAGTGAAATTATTTCATGTATTCAGATTTGGTCATTGGTGGCGCTGTTTTGTTATTTTTTGAAATATGGTACAATAATACAAACGCTTGTAATTATTTTTTAGAAAAGAATTTTTGGGATATTATCTCTGTTCTTAAAAAACATCTGCTTGCAATGGAAGATAGCAGGTAAGTAAAAGAACCATATTATTATTTTCGTTTTCAGTGCGCAAAAACATATATTTCTGGAAATGCCTTCCCTAAAAATTCAGGAGGCCCTCAAACTTACATGAATCACTCATTTGATGGCGGCAGCCGCAGCAAATCACGCAGAACCCGCTCGAAAGCAAAATATGATACGGCGGAGATACAGTTGACTGAAAACAGCCGTTTTATTGTTGCTTCTTTACAAGATATGGTCTTGTTTCCCGGTAATCAGGCAAAACTGGTGATGACTCCTGCTATCGGAAGAGCTGTAGAATATGCTATGCAAAAGACTAAAGGGCTTGTTTTTGCCACTGCGATAATACCTGAAAAACAGCAATCTTTCGGCAATAGTGAGGCAGACTATTTTTATCCAGTCGGCACGATTGCCATTATTGAAAGGGTGGATCAAAACCCTGCTGAATTTGAATCCTCACATCTTAAAACATTTTTAGAGCCAAACATGCCGATGGTTGTGTTGCGCGGATTGAATCGGGCAAGCGTTACAAAAATTATTTCCTCAAATGTCACATGGCTGGTAACGGCTCGCCTTGAAGTAGATAGCGAAACGAATACCACAAAAGCTATTTTTTTAATGCGTCAAGCTAAAAAGCAGTTTTCTCAATTATTAACTCACGGTTTGCCAATCGATCAATATGATGAACCAGACATCATGAATGAAAAAGACCCAGGCAAGTTCTGTGACGCAATAACTCCTTTGATTAATCTTTCAATTGAAGAGCAGCAAACTCTTTTAGAGCTGTTTAACACAGAGGAACGCCTGGAACGCCTTATAGAATATTTGCGCCGTGAATTAGATGTTGCAGAAATAGAGCAGCAATCTCAGCAAAAAGTGCAGCAAGAGATGGATCGCGGGCAGCGGGAATATTTATTGCGAGAACAAATTCGGGTGCTGCAGCGCGAATTAGCCGAAACGGATCCCAATCAAAGTGAATATGGCCAAATGCGCGCTACCGCCGCCGCCGCACAGATGCCGGAAGAAATATATACGCGCACTTTGCGGGAAATAGAACGTATGGAATCTATGCCCGTTATGGCACCGGAATATTCAATGCTGCGCAGTTACGTCGATTGGCTGATTACGTTGCCATGGCACAAACAAACAACCGATAATTTAAATGTGAAAGCTGCGGAAGCCGCCTTGGAACGCAACCACTATGGTTTGGCTAAGGTGAAGGAACGATTGATAGAATTTATTGCTGTTCGCAAACTGGCGCCGGAATCGCGTTCCCCGATTATTTGCCTTATCGGCCCTCCGGGAGTTGGCAAAACATCACTTGGCAAATCGGTCGCCGAAGCGCTGGGCCGCGTGTTTGTGCGGCTTTCATTGGGCGGTGTGCACGATGAGGCAGAGATCCGCGGGCATCGGCGCACCTATGTTGGCGCGCTGCCGGGCCGAATTATACAAACTATGCGCCGCGCCGGTGTCATTAATCCGCTGTTTATGCTTGATGAAATCGATAAATTAACCTCAGACAGCCGCGGCGACCCTTCTTCTGCTTTGCTGGAAGTGCTGGACCCTGAACAAAATTATATGTTTTCCGATCACTATTTAGAGGTCTCTTACGATCTTTCGCATGTCATCTTTTTCTTAACCGCCAATACTATGAATTCCATTCCGCATGCGCTGCTTGATCGCATGGAAATTATTGAGCTTCCGGGATATACAGAGCAGGAAAAATTGCTGATTGCCCGCGATCATCTTTTGCCCCGAATCATTAAAGACCATGGGTTGGATCCGGCAAAACTTGCGTTTCAAGATGACGCTGTGCAATCTATTATTCGAGAGTATACCTACGAAGCCGGTGTGCGCAGTTTAGAGCGCGAGATGAGCGCTGTTTTGCGAAAAATTGCCCGTAAAACAGCCGAAGGCAGCCACGCAAAATTTGTTGTAGACGCTAAAAAGTTGCCGCAATATCTTGGCCCGCCAAAAAATGCTTTGCTGGAAGCCGAAAAACATAACGAAGTTGGGGTTGCCATGGGGGTAGCTTGGTCTTCTGCCGGCGGCGATTTAACACCTATTGAAGTTTCCATTGCTCCGGGTAAAGGGGTTATTCAGCTTACGGGGTCTTTAGGGGAAACGCTGCGCGAATCAGCGCAAGCGGCGCTATCGTATGTGCGAAGCCATGCAGCTGAATTAACTATTGCTGAAAATTTCTATGAACATACAGATATCCATATTCATTTGCCGATGAACGCAGTTCCCAAAGATGGCCCATCGGCTGGTGTGCCGATTGCAATTGCGATTATTTCCGCGCTTACCGGCCGCCCTGTGGTGTGCGACGCCGCTATGACCGGTGAAATTACTTTGCGAGGCCATATTTTACCTGTAGGCGGCTTAAAAGAGAAGTTTTTTGCGGCGTATCGCGCAGGTTTGCGAAGATTCATTTTGCCCGCTAAAAATAAGCACGATCTGCGAGATATTCCGGCAGACGCGCTGAAAGCAGTAAAAGTAATCTACGCTGAAGATCTTGCTCAGGTCATTGCATTAACGCTTTTAAGCGCCAATAAAGCAGAGTTGCCGGAATATGCGCCTGCCTCTGCTGCGCCATTGGCGACGCGCGCGAAACGGATGCCGCACATGCAAGATACGGATATACCTGCCATACATATTACTGAACTTGGTGAATCTGCCGATGCGCAGCTTTAACACTGCAGTGGTGTAGGCAGCGTTTTGCGCTTATATGGTTCCGGTTAGGTTATGGGAAAAGGTTTTGCTGCAATGAAAGGTAGCTATATGCGAATATTTTTGCCTGTTTTAACGCAAACTGCGTCAACACATAGCTTTATCATATTTTTTGGGCTTGTTTCGGTTGCCATTCTTTCTTTTACCTTTTTAGGCTTTGCGCTGTATGTCAATATTCAGGCGCGCAAAAATGAACCGCCTGAGGATTAATATGTTAGATAATCTGAATATTCCAAAGCCTGAAGAAGAAGCTTTCTTTTTGCAGCCAACATTAGAGTTGGCGCAATCCCTTATCGGCGCAACTTTGTGGCGTCATTTGGGCAGCGAGATTACCGGCGGTGTTATTGTAGAAACCGAGGCATATATTTCGGCGGTAGATCCGGCCAGCCATAATTATCGGCGCCCTTCAAAAAAAAGAGCAGCCATGTATGGTCCGCCGGGCACAGCGTATATTTATTTTACCTATGGTATGTATCATTGTTTTAATGTAGTAAGCGAACCTGAAGGCGTAAGCGCCGCAGTGCTGATTCGCGCAGTATATCCAATATACGGGCAAGAAATTATGGCGGCGCGCAGAAGACTTGCCGCGCCGCAGCTAACCATGGCGGCCGGACCCGGCAGGTTGTGCATGGCGTTTGCTCTTACCCGCGCCGATAATATGGCCGATCTGCGGGGAAACGATTTATGGATTAGCGGCCCCTCAAACTATTATCCCATAGAGAAAGGGACGATACGGACCTCTTCCAGAATTGGCATTTCCAGCGGGCAAGAATTGCAATGGCGATATTATTCTGCTGGGTGCCCCGCTGTTTCAGGGCCGGCAGCTTTGCGCCGATGATGAACTTTCACTTTTAAATAGGGATAAGATATACCTTCGTAACCAGGGATACGTAAGGGGCGGCAGCCCCATGCGCGGGGAATGGGGGTGCCTCCCCCAAATCTCTTTTTATGAAAATCTTTCGCAGGGCAATATTGATTGCCGGGCAGCAAGGGCGACCGCCCCTACCGGATTGCATTGCCTCAATGTGTACCGTGCGGTGTATGCTCTAAAACAAACGATATGTGGCGGCGCTTGTGCTTCGGAGCGGTGTAGGCGCTAAGGTGGCCCCGAAACGAACACCACACGATGATGGTCTTTCACTTTTAACCTAAGTTCCCGAAAAGTGTAACGAGGGAGGTTCAACTCCTAAAGCCTTGAAAAGACCAACCTGCTTTTCAGTCATCTCACCAAGGATACGACCATATTCAGGCGACTCCAAGATCTCAATGGT
>JAJYBV010000083.1 GCA_021778805.1 Chloroflexota bacterium
CGAGAAACCAGGGGAATGATATCCCTATGAGGAAGACACTGTTTGCTTTATGAGCAAGCTTACCAATGAAAGGAGGACACCTTAGCACACCTTCTGTGACTGTCTTGACTTTGGGGTCCATTATACTTCAAATAATTTCATAGCAGAGTTCGTTGCTCTTCCGCAATTCTTAATAATATTTTCTCTGCCGTTCTCGCGTAATTGAAGGATTTTGCGTGCTTTATCTGTTGCAGAAGTGGATACTTCGTATATTCCAGTTAAAAAAAATTTCATCCATGTTTCCCAATCACCCTTATCTCTAACATTTTGAAGCAATTGGTAATATTTTGAACGATTTCTTTTGAAATAATGAGATAGGTATAGTAATGGCCGTCTTATAACTTTTTGTTGGCAAAGATAAAATGTTATAAGCAACCTTCCCATCCTTCCATTTCCATCTAAAAACGGATGGATAGTTTCAAATTGGACATGCATCAACCCAACCTTGATTAACGGAGGAATATCTTTTGTATCATAAAAATATTTTTCTAGTTCACTTAATGCTTTTTGCATTTCTAACGGTGGTGGTGGAACGAATGCTGCTGATTCAATACTAACCTTCGAACTTTTTCCTATAAAATTTTGTGTTCCTCGAAATTCACCTGGATTTCTATTCGACCCTCTTACTCCTTGAAGCAATTTGCTATGAATTTCTTTCAGTAATCGAAGAGATAATGACAGTTGTTCTAAGCGAATCAGTCCATGGTTCATGGCTGCTATATAATTGACTACTTCAGAAATATCTTCAATATTTGGTAACTCTGCTTCAGCTTCAAATTCTAACAAATCTTCCAATGAGGCCTGTGTGCCTTCTATTTGACTAGATAACACAGCTTCTTTACGCACATACATAGCCACAAAAAGGTCCGGATTAGGCAATGTTTCAGTCATTCCATCTAATCTTGCTAAAGCTCTATCAGCTTTCGAAAGTAGTGTTATTAATTCATTATCCATTTCTAGAAAAGGATCCGGTGGTAACGGTTTAGGGATAAATGTTTTATATCCCATAGGTTGAAGGATATATTTTCCTGCTCGTTCGACCATGTTATTTACCTTTGCGTACATTATATTCAGCATTATTTACTTTTAAGGCCATAAACGTAAATAACTTTCATACTATAAGAATATCATAGGAAGTAATTTATGCGAGGCTGTAAGTATTATACGGGCCAATTACAAAACTAAAAATAACAAATAATGTTTACAATAAAATTGAGTTACACAAAAAACATTCTTTGAATAAGAGGCAGCCTTGTGCCACTTTTATTATTTGCAATTACTCAGGGGATAATGAAAAGATCCGCATAGAGGGACAAGATATACCTGCCACAGTATTCCAGGGCGACCGCAAGGGTCGCCCCTACCGGATTGCATTGCCTCATGGGTACCGCGCGGTGTTCCGTTACTATATAAATAGCTTTTTGGGGGATATCACAATCTCATTGCAAGGAATGGCATATACCCGGCTTTTTCCACTTTAAATTTTGCCTTGACAGAATAGTCTTTTATAAGTATTATTAACGTCAATAAGAAGTGTAGACATATAGATGTGTATTGACACAGCAGATCATAAGAATATACCAATACTATAAAACTGAGTGAATATACCCAACAAAAATAAACGCTAAAAAATAATTGGATCTTGCACATTCAAAACATGTTGCCGGCCGTAGGTCCATACATATGTTTCTTTAGGTTGCGCCAAGCGATAGATACGCAAGTTGTCTTCTTGTTCTGAAATGGCGGCAATCAGTTTTGCCTTCAGAAGCTCAAATTGTGTTTCATTTACTGCGCACTCGAAAACTGATTTTTGCGCTCTTTGGCCAAACGCAAGGCATATATTTGCAACGGCGCGCAATCGGCGCCGACCTGCAGAGCTTTCAGTGCTAACATCATATGCGACAAGAATATCCATGTTCATTCCGTTTCCTGTTTATTGGATGACATACGGCGGATATTCAGCCATATCACCGCGAATTGTGCGCGCTAACAAACGCGCTTGGATGTGCGGAACTAACCCCAAAGGCAATTCTCGCTGCAATAAAAAATGATGGACATTTGCCTGCTTCCTTTTTTGATAAGCTGCTATCACTGTTTTTCGTCCTTTTTCATTTAAATATACAGCGCCGGAATCATAAAAAATAAAATCAGCGGCAGTAATTTGCTGCCGATTAATAAGTGTCAGCGCCAGCCTATCCGCAAATATTGGCCGGAATTCTTCCATAAGGTCTAAAGCCAAAGCCGGGCGGCCAGGACGTAACGTATGCAGAAAACCGATCAAAGGATCTAATCCAACACCACATAACGCCGAAATACAATCGTGCAGCAGCAATGTATAGCTGAACGACAGCAGCGCATTCACTGGGTTTAGTGGCGGCCGGCGTGTGCGCGCCTCAAATCGAAATTGATCGTTGTTCACTTTAACCATAGTGTCGAAAACTGAAAAATATTTTTGTGCGGCAAATCCTTCAAATCCACGGATAGCGTCGGTAGAATCTGCATCTTGCAGATGCAAAATATCTTCAGCCAAAACTGATGCCGTTTCTCTTAAAACATCTGTATCATCAGCATTGCCAGATTCCCGCGCAGCGCGCATAATAACACTGCGCGAATTCTGCATTTTCCCCGCAACACAATTTTTTGCTGTTTGCATGGCAAATTGCGCATCGTCACTGCGTTGATGCTGTGTGTGACGCAGCAGCGCATTCGTAATTTGTGAGCCTTCAATCCGCGCAAGATATTTACCATTTGTTGATAAAAAGGTTATTGCGCGGCCATCTTCGGCGCATGCGCTCATAAGCGCCGGACTTATCAATACGTTGCCAAAACATACAATACTGCCAAAGTTCAGCAGAGGCAGCCGAAGTTTTGTTTCACCATTCACTTGTATCTTTATCGTGTCATGATCTAAATGCGCATACGATCCTTCGGTCAGAATATATAGCGTATTTAATAATTCCAACATCTCAACTACTCCAATTTTCTTCCAAAAAACGATACACTGCTTTTCAAGTTTTATCGTCTACCTGTACGGTATTTGCATAGATTGCGGCAATATACTCAACGGATCGATTCTTTCTGCTCAAAATCTCCGGCAAACATGATTCAGCAACCGAACAGCATGGACATCTCGCGTCATTTGCGGCATTTGGTATAGTGTCATGCGCAAATAATGTGCGAATCTCCTGGATCATTGCCACAACAATATTCCGCAACTCAGGTGTAAACCGAATTTCCCGGCGGCATCGTGAGCTAATATAATATACTGCTCCCAGCGGCACGTCGCATTGAAACATTTCTTCCAAGCACAACGCTTGGCCGCAAACTTGCGCCGCTTCATGAATCCAATTCCTTTTTTTGCCGATTTTATATTCAACCGGATATGGTGTTGTGTCATAAAATTCTACCAAATCAGCCTTGCCGGTTAAGCCAAATTGCCGGGAAAATAAAGGCATTGCATGTACATTACGAACTCCTCTGCAGGTTTCAGCAATTAAGGAATCTACACGTTCATGAGCGAGAGTTCCTTTGATGGTATAAATATTTTCACCATAAATTTCATCCTGCCGCTGCAATGCGCATTGCCTTGGACAATAACTAAATTGTTCTAAAGCCGAAAGCTGAATTCTTTCATCATCTTGTTCATCAAAAACCGATTGAATCATAACAACTCCCAATATTTTTGATAGATATCTTTTCCAAGCATACATTGTTTGGGAAGATACATATAGGGGATTGCCGCTAATTTATGATTTTTACCTCAATTTCCGTTTTTAGAAGCGCCGAAAAGAACTAATACATGGATTGCAGAATCTTACCTATAATTTAGTGGTTAACCCCTAAAAACCATAAGAAGTTATGATATACTATACAATTACAGACAAAGCAAAGCAATTTCGCTGGTGCTAAGATATTTGCAAACCTAAAGTTCCGAAAAACCACATATTCGGAATACATTATGCTCTATATGCGATTGTTTCGCAAATTATTTACTATTAGTGAGGTAAAGGAATGCATTTACGTTTACTGCTGAATACTACAGCGCCTGTATTCAGCTTTGGAGCCGATCAATCTGATCCGGAAGTTCGCGCTCCGGAAATTCGCGGCGCGCTGCGCTACTGGCTGAGGGCGCTTTTAGGCGCATACATGCATGCTTCGGAAGTAAGTAAGATTGAAAGCTCATTGCTTGGTTCTGACCAAATTGGCTCACCGTTGATTGTTCGCCTTGGCGCGGCAAATGGAGATTTTGAGGATGTCCCTTCCACCAATATTAAAACCAACAAATATCAAATGCTGCCGCATAAAAATCAGGCGTTAGCGAATGCGCTTGATGATAATTCTTGGCTTGCCTTGGAGATGGTCAACAGGCTTGGCGGCGCAATTGACGATCGCATACTTGCAGCGTTGGGTCTTTTGTTGCTGTTTGGTGGAATCGGGCGAAGATCGCGGCGTATGTTTGGCGGATTACAGCTCGATGATTATACATTCCTTGATGGATCTAAAGCATCCAAATCTATTTCGCTGGATAACATCGTGCTGCGAGATATTGATCGTAAAACAGCAAATCTGCCTATGGCATTGCAGAAGGTTATAAACAATCTGATTGAACAAAGCACAACATTGATGCGAAGCGTCTATCAAAAACAAGAGCTACCATTTGGCGAAGTTCCGCAATATCCAATTTTCCATTCCAAGCATTGCCAAATTTATATTGGGAAAGAAAGCTTTTATAACATGCCTTCCAAAAAAAGTGCTGCTACTGCCGCAAACGAATCTTTTTTTAGAAGCATTGCGGAATTTAAACATGAGGATATGATTGGTTACGCAAAGGGAAATGATCGGCGCGCCTCGCCAATCCACGCACAAGTTCGCTTTTTAGGTGATAAAGCCTATCCAATTTTAACCATTTTTCGTTCAGAAATACCTAAATTTACAGATTGGGGACGCTATAACGAATTGATTGCCAACTTAAATAATGAATGGAAACTTATTCATGTTTGGGGGGAAAAATGGAAATGAAATATCTGGTTATTTTTGCAATTGGCCCGGTGCAAAGTTACATCGAAGCCTCTCGCAGTTCTAGAGATTTATTTGCCAGCAGCGCAATTCTCAGCTCTATAGCGCTGGCCGGGATACAAACAGCCCAAGGTTTCGGTGAGGTTATCTACCCTAAACTAGATTCCGGTGAACCGCCTGCGGGCGTTCCGCATCGATTTACCATCACTACGGAAAAAGATCCGGCTGTTGCGGCGAAAGCTGTGCAAGAAGCTGTGCAAAAGCAGTGGAAAGAGGAAATTGCCGGTAAAGTAAGATCATACCTGGCACACATCTGGGGCGATGGTGAATGGCAAAATATTTTTGATCGCCAAGTAAACAATTGGCTGGAATTTTATTGGGTTGCCGTAACATATCACCCCGCAAGCCATAGCGAATGCATTGGAAAAGCCAATATTGCCATGGCGGCGCGCAAATCTATCCGAAATTTTCCGCAGATTGCTGAAAAAGGGGTCAAGTGCACTCTTACCGGTGTACAATCCGCGCTTACCGACTCTACTAAAATGTGGGATAAAGTGCGCGAAAAAATGAACGACACCATTTCGGATGACGGAGACTACAAACTCATTCGATCCAATGAAAAATTAGGCGCCATTGCGGTCATTAAAAGATTGGCAGTTTTTGCCAAGGTTAAACTTACCCTTACCTATGACGCAATTCCATCCGTTACGGAAATTGCCCAAGCAGGTTTCCCTCCGGGCGTGGCGCTGAGTAAAGATACTCCATTGTATTATGCTGTTTTGCACATGGACGGCGATCGCATTGGAAAACACTTAGGCGGTATTTCTTCGTTAAGCGAACATGGTAATTTTTCTCAGAAACTTGCGCAGTTTGCCAAGGATTTTGCCGGAAATATTGTTGAATATAATAAGGGAAGACTCGTGTATGCCGGCGGTGATGATGTGCTGGCGTTTTTACCTGTACAAACAGCCCTGCAATGCGCCGACGATCTGCGTAGCGAATTTGCCAAATTAACCGGCCTTACTGCCAGCGCCGGTATTGCCATTGCGCCGGATACGTATCCGCTGGATCTTGCATTGGAGGCCGCGCGCAGCGCGGAAGACGCCGCAAAAGAAATCTATGGCCGGAACGCCGTTTCTATATCAATAATAACCGGCTCTGCTGAAACCCGCAAAGTTGGCGGTTCATGGAGCAATCAGCATTCACCTGACACTTTGGCGCATATTATTCAAACGTTGATGTTATTTATGACACCGGGAACAGCCGAAGCGCTGCAGCAGGCGTTTGCAGAAAACACAGCAAAAAACGCCGCATGGTTAGGCGAAATCAGCAAAATATCACCTAAAGAATCGGCGCTATCTTCATCAATCGGCTACGATTTGTATGAAGTAATCTATTCATTAGGTCTGGAGAGTATGAAAGACGCTTTATCCGCCGAATTGAAGCGCATTATCCGCCGGAGGTTGAATGAACGGATAAAAAATAACCAAGCAATTGCAGAGTTAGAGACGCTGCTGTTTAACTATATTACCACGTTAGCGGAAGGCAGCGCACAAGTAAGTTTCAGTGACGCTTGGCGTTCCGCTATGAATTGGTTGATTATTGCGCGATTTTTGGCAAAGGGAGGCATTGCATAAATGGGACATGCGGAAAATAAAAAAGTTTGGATTTATCTCGATCCGGCAGATGTATTGCTGTTTCGCGACGCGCGGCCGTTCGATGCAGGCGCGGCCTATATGGCGCGGGGATTATTTCCCCCGCTTCCTGAAACATTGCAAGGCGCTGTATGGACCTATAAATTAGAGACACAAAACACAAACTGGCAAGAATATCGCGCGCACTCCGGCGAACATCGCAATCTTGAAAAAGCGGCAAACGGCGCACAAACTCGCTATGAAATTCAGGGGCCGTTTCCTGCAGAGCGAATGAACGGAGAATTGAAGCGGCTCTACCCGGTTCCGCTGGATGTAATGCAAGACGAAGAAACCGGCAAACTGATTCAATTAACACCGCAGCCGTATGATTTTATCGCCGATACGGCAAATTTTCCAAAACAAGTGCTTGCTCCGCCGCCAATTGCTTCACAGGGCAGCCACAGAAAATTGAAAGAAGCAAAAGGTTGGCTGAACGAAGCCGAATTTGCCAAATATATCAATGGCGAAGCCCCCGACCACATTCTTGCAGATGAGGAGTTATTTTTGCGGGAAGAACGGACCGGTGTAAAAATTGGCGCCGCGCGAGTCTCTGAAAAAAGCTTTTACTACAAAACACGCTCGGTGCGAATGCAAGAAAATAAAGGGCTGCTTTTTTCAATTAGCGATTGGCAAGAACCAGATTCGGGAACCTTTTTTCTTGGCGGTGAAACCCATACCGCTCGATTTACTGCGCACGCCAACTATGTTGAGACTGAGCCTAAAATCGGGGAAAACGGCAAATTAAAAATTGTTCTGCTTACTCCGGCATTTTTCAGCGGCGGTTGGCAGCGCAATAATGGAGATTGGTCTTCTTGGCTTGGCAAAGACGCAACATTGGTTGCGGCGGCTATTGGCAAACCAATTCCAATCAGCGGTTGGAATGTGGCGCGCCGGCAGCCCAAGCCGCTGCATTATTTTGTGCCGGCAGGCAGTGTCTATTACTTTGAAAACGCTGCTCCGCCTAAAAAACCTTTTACCCAAACACCAGAAGATATGCAAAACGCTGGTATGATGGGCTATGGCGCCTTTGCCGTAGGCAAATGGTAAAAGCTGGCAAAACTTTACCGGCAAGCCTAATCTTTTTCGCTTTTTATGAGCGAAAAATGAATTGCAAAAATATTTCTGCGCATATACATCATTTTTACGGAGGATACGAATGAAACCATCGACTTCACAAACTTCACTCTTATTTTTTTACACGGAATCTTCTTTGCACGTCGGTTCCGGCAGCACCGTTTCAACCATTGATTTGCCGATTCAGCGCGAGCAAACAACTAACTATCCCATGGCGCAAGGCAGCGGCATAAAAGGCGCGCTGCGCAGCCAATTTGCCGATGATGGCGATATGAAAAAAGTTGTTTTTGGCGACGACAAAAAAGGTGGATCCGAATACGCCAGCGCTGCGTCGTTCAGCGACGCGCGTATTATTTTATTTCCGGTTCGATCTTTAAACGGTGTTTTTGCGTACACCGTATGCCCCTTTGTTTTGGCGCGGCTGGCGCGTGAAGCAGGTTTTGCCGGAGTGATGAGCGCAACCGATCAAAAATTATTTTCATCTGTTGCTATTAAGAAAAATTGCGCGCTTGTTACTGAAAAAAGCGACATAAAGCTAACACGAGGGAACGAATTAAAAGTTGTGCTGGAAGAATATTCGTTTACAGCGGAGCAAAACCCAAGCGTTGCAGCGATTGCAAAATGGATTGAAGCGCACGCATTGCCGGCAGATCCAGCCTATACCTATTGGCGCGATAAGCTGCAGAGAAGTTTGATTATTTTAAGCGACGATGATTTTAAAGATTTTGTAACAAACAACACCGAAGTGATTACACGTGTGGCTATTGATAATTCATCCAAAACCGTTAAACCCGGTGCGCTTTGGGTGCAAGAATCTTTGCCGGCCGATACCCTCCTGTTCAGTTCTGTAACCACCCGCGCAACGCGCAGCAGTGAACTGCAAAAAAACGCTACAGAAGTTTCTCAATGGTTAAGCAATCAGGTACATCAGCTTGGCAGAGTACAGATCGGTGGAGATGAAACAACCGGCCAAGGTGTTGTTTCACTAACATGGAGCCAAAATAGTGCGGAGGAAGGTACCAACAATGGCAGATAATACTACAAATCCGACGGGGCGGAAACAAACCTTAATGCAGCAGCGCGCCGAAAGCGCCTGGCAACACATCAACATGGTAGAAAAAGAAGCTTCCGATGTTAAAAGTAAATATGGCTCCTTGGTTCGCGGCCTGCCCGCGCAAATTCAACGCGATGGCATGGGGCCAACTTTAGCGTTTTTATACGCCAAAGCAAAGAAAGAAAAACATCATGATAAAGTTATAGAGCAACTGAAATCGTGGTTAGGTGTGCAGTTTGCTATCCCTCCCGAGGAAAAAGATTTGATGGGGTGGCTGTTAAAACAAGACAGCGAAACATACCGGCAGGTAACCAATGAATCTCAGGCATATTTATTTTGGCTGAAACGCTTTGCTGAAGCTAAAGATTGGAAATCTGATAATGAGTGACACATACCTTATTCCGCAAGATACCAAAGAAGCCGGCGATGTTATCGTATCGACAGGTAAAGCAATAGAAAGCTGCAAAAACGCAAGTTTATTGCTGCATAAATATGTACCGCGCGAAAACATTGATTCAACTCAAAAAAATGCTGAATGGCTGAAAAATTTTTGCAGCAAATTTGAGTTAAAAATCGACAATGATTATGGCCGATTAGTTAATGCGCAAAAAAAACGCTGGGATATGCGCCACAACAGCAAAACCATCTACTTTGAATTAAACACTACTTCTCGCCTTTTAGTTGGGTCCGGTGATAAAAATGCGATAGAAATAGGTTTAACGTTGCAGCACATAACCGGTTTGCCCTATATTCCCGGCAGCGCTTTAAAAGGATTGGCGCGATCAACCGCGCTGATTCAGCTGGCGCAGCGGTTTGCCATAACAATGGTAAAAGATTCCATGGAAGCATTTGAATTGCTGCTGGTTTGCCCTGCCAGCGAATCCAAAGAACGCGCTCAATTAGCAGAGAAGCTGAAAGAATCCGATAAGACTTTATTGGCAAAAATTGATGGCGACGCCGATGCGGCAATGTTTCAAAACGTGTTCGGCAATCAAAAACAGGCTGGCGCATGCGTTTTTTATGACGCTGCGCTGATAAGTTTGCCTTACTCCAAAATTGCGCATGGAAACCAATCGAACCAAAAAGCCAGAACATTATTTGAAGTAGATGTGCTTACACCGCATTTTCCCGATTATTATCGCAATCCACAAAAAAGAGCGCCGTCCGATGATCAATCACCAGTACCGGTTACGTTCTTAACGGTCGCAGCAGGTGTGCGCTTTGGCTTTTCAGTTGGAATGGCAGGATACTGCCGGGAAGAAAACACGGCAGCAACACAGGCGGCAGCATGGCTGAAAGAAGGTTTAACTGTATATGGCATCGGCGGAAAAACATCATCCGGTTATGGTGTATTTAGTGAAACCAAAGCGCAGTGATAACAATGCCTAAAAAAAATACAAGCGGGCGCCTTTTTGCGGCAACCTTAGGCGCCCGCCCCGAAGCTATTACTAATGCTTTAGACGCATTATCAACTGCCTGTACATTTCAAACTGCTGCCATCATTCATACTTACGATCAGGAACCAACCATTGCAAAATCACTAAAATTGCTGCGGCCGGTTATGAAACAGGATTACCCTGATCTGAATATTGAATGGAAACAGATTACGACGAAGCAGAATACCCCCTTGCGTGATATTGCAACAGAATCCGACGCCGACGCATATTACCAGGGAATCGTTGCAATTTTAAGCGAATATAAAGAAAGAGGCTTCACTATCAGTCTGCTGGTTTCAGGCGGACGGAAAGCAATGAGCATTTATGCCGCTTTCGCTGCAGTGCAAGTTTTTACTCACAAAGATTCTGTTTGGACAATCCTTTCAACTGATATTCTTCATGATATCGAAGGGCAATTCCATGTTTCAGCCGAATATCAAAAAAAGCAGCGGCTGGTAAAACTGCCGGTAGTATACGGACGCCGCACCGGCGCAAAAAATCATGTAATTATAGATACATTAGAAACCGGCATGCTAAACCGCGCAAAATTGCGCGAAGAGTTTATTGCAAAACTGACCAGAAGCGAACTGACTATTATTGAAACCCTGGAGAACGACCCATATATACCTAACACAGAGCTTGCGGCAAAGCTTATAAAAAGCGTCAGCACAATTGAAAATCAGATGCGCAGCATCTACACAAAAGTAGACCTGATTACCCAAGGAAGAATATCTACCGAACATATTGCCAGCCACAATAAACGGCAATTACTGCTGGATATTCTGCAAAGAAGAAAGGTGTAAATAAATATGGCACGACAAAAACAGCAAAGCGCCAGCACAATTGTTATCGGCGCATTGGGAACGAATGATTATAAACCTACAACATATCAATTTACAGAAAACGAGCCAACTTACCAAACGCCAATTTCTTTGGCAGCATTAGCGGCTGACAAAAAAGCACAGCAAATATTGGTCATTTCAACCACTGCCGCACAAGAGAAAAACGGCCGGTTATTGAGCGAAGAAACACTGCGGTTATGCCAATTAGAGCCAACTTTTATTCCCATTGAAGATGGAAAAGATATATATGAGCTTTGGGACATTTTTCAAGTAATTGCGGATAATATACCGTCCAATGCGCAAGTATATGCCGATATTACAAATGGTTTTCGCTCACTTCCGCTGTTGATGAACAGCGCGCTGGTATATCTAACTCAAGTTAAGGGAATTGAAATTAAAGAAATAACGTATGGAGCGTTTGAGGCTAAAAAAGTTGATATCACTCCTGTGTTTGATATTACGCCGTTCACCAGCCTTATAGAATGGAGCGCAGCGGTAAATATCTTTTCAACCAGCGGAGATTGCGCTGCAATCGCGAATATGCTGAATGATACACTCACAAATATCGTTGACAGCAAATACTTTGTTTTAGAAGATGACGGATGGGAAAGATTACCGCAAGAGATTGACGATCACTTTGAAGAGCTTCAAAATTTACTGCAGCAATTCAGCGAATTTGCAGATATGCTCTATATTATTCGCTTAACGAATCTTGCAAAACAGATAGTTGCGGAAATTGATGCGGTCCGGGCATATCTTATTTCCCCCATTGCCACATTATTTCAGTCTATCCAAAAAGAATTTGAGCAGTTTGCGGCAGAGCCATTTACCAAAAGCACTGTAAAAGAACAGCTTGCCAAGCAAATTCGCTTGATGGATTGGATGGTAAATAAAAAGCATTATTTTCAGGCAATTGCCGTAGCAAGGGAATGGTTTGTAACGTGGGCAATGCAGAAAAAAGGCGGTTTTCAAGAAGATGATTTCTTAAGTTATGAGAAACGCGATAGCGATCTTGTTGCTGATATGATAGATAAACTGCCTCCTTCCTACCAACGTGATGCAAACCGTATTTGGAAGCTTACAAAAGAACTTCGCAATGAATTGGCGCATAGCGGCTATAGCAAATCTACGAAAAGCTCCGAAGATATGCAAAAGAATATTAAAGATATTGTTAAATTTTTAGCAAATAAAGGTCAATCTTTATGAATATCCTAAATTTTTCTCACCCGCTTACCGAACAGCAAATAAATCAAATCAGCGCTTACCTCGGCGCCAAACCATCTCGCATAATAGATGTAAAAACTCATTTCAACGCTGATACATCTTTTGCAGAGCAAACACAAGCGCTATTTGCCGAACTGGGCATCAGCAGTGATTCATTGCAGCAAGATATCTGGCTGGTTGTGCTGCCGGCGTTAAATCATATTGCCGCAATTGTGCTTGCTTACCTGCACGGCCGCATGGGTCATTTTCCATCGATTATCCGCTTGAAACCGGTGAATGAACTGTTTGTAACAACGTATGAATTAGCCGAGATTATGAATCTAGAGGAAATTAGGCAAACAGCGCGCTCCGAACGTTAATTGCTTGCCGAAACAAATACGAATGAATGATAATCAACCGATAGCTCACACCAAAAACAAAAATGGTGTTCGCCAATTATTAACAGACCACACCTATGCGGTTGCCGCTTTGGCCGAACAATTTGCAGATCTGTTTGGCGCCGGTGAATTCGCTCGTTTTGCCGGTTTGCTGCATGATATTGGCAAATATAATCCGCAATTTCAACGCTATTTACTGAATGCGGAAAATCATTTGCCTGCTCAAAGCGTCGATCATAAAGGAGCCGGTTCCGTATTGGCCCGGCAATTGAAAACGGAAGCGTTGGCGTTTCTGATCGCAGGGCACCATGGCGGAATACCGTCGATGGCAGAGCTTAAAATATGGCTGAAGGAACGCGAAAATAATCCGGACGTATTAGCGGCAATAGCGATGGCAACAAGCAATATCCCAGAGTTGCAAACAACGGCGGCAATAAAAATTCCGGACGCAATAATGAAGAACAAACTAACCACAGAGATGTTTTTGCGTATGGCGTTTTCAGCGCTGGCAGACGCAGATTTTTTGGATACAGAACAGCACTTCACTGGCGAAATGAGCGCAGTGCGGCAAGAGCCATATTCCCTGCAAGATTATTGGAACGTGTTCCAAGAAAATCAGCAAAAATTTACCGAATCAAAGTCTGGATTGCTGCAAGATATTCGCAAAACCATCTATACCTACTGTGTAGATCGCGCTCAGGATGCGCCGGGATGTTTCAGGCTTACAGCGCCAACCGGATGTGGGAAAACCAGGTCTAGCTTAGCGTTTGCCTTAAAACACGGCTGTTTACATAATAAAAAACGGATTATTTATGCCTTGCCATATACCAGTATAACTGAACAAACCGCCGATATTTTCCGTGATATATTTCGCGATATGCCTAACGCTGTACTAGAACATCATAGCGCTGCAATATATGGCAGTAAAAACGCCAAGCTAGATGATGAAACTCAATGGAGCCGTTTGGCCAGTGAGAATTGGGATGCAGGAATCATTGTAACAACAACAGTGCAATTATTCGAAAGTTTATTTGCGCAAACGCCTTCAGCGTGCCGAAAACTGCATAATATCGCCGGCAGTATCATCGTGCTGGATGAAGCGCAATTATTGCCATTACAATTATTGCGGCCAATATTAAACGCACTGCATCAGCTTATCACCTATTACCAAGTTACCGTTGTTCTTTGCAGCGCTACTCAACCGGCAATACGCTCTCGCGAAAATTTTGATGGAATTGGCCAAATAACTGACTCACCTTACGCACAATCAATCGCACAGGAGGTTTTGAGAGATCGAAGTTCAGACAAACTGGATTGCAGAGCTTTGAGATAGAGCTTTGTTTTGAGAGCAAAGTGATTCAGGTGAGTCGCTTTGGA
>JAJYBV010000005.1:0-11778 GCA_021778805.1 Chloroflexota bacterium
ACGACGCCGACGCGAACGGGCTCGCCTTCGGCGGTTGGGGGGATCAGGAGCCGCGATTGCACATGGCAAGTTATTTGCCAACTGACCCACTAGTGTACCGTGCGGTATTCGTTTTTATAAAAGATAATTTGGGGTCCCCGCGCAAGAGGCTTCCGCCCCTTACTCATCCCCTAGCGTACCGGTGCGGTATTCGTTTATATAAAAGATATTTGGGGGACACCCCAATCCCCGCGCAAGAGGCTTCCGCCCCTTGCGTATCCCTGGATTTTTGTTGCCTTATTGCTAACCACAAGCAGCGCGCAAATGCTTCATGCCCGCCGCCGCGCCATCCGGGTGACTGTACACAGCAGATCCAGCTACCAGCACGTTGGCTCCGGCGGCTATCGCAACCGGAGCGGTAAGCGCAGATATGCCGCCATCCACTTCAATATCTGCCAGCACAGCGTTTGCGTTCAGCATAGACCGCAGTTTCGTAACTTTGCCCAGCGTTTCCGGAATCAGTTCTTGGCCGCCAAACCCCGGATGCACCGTCATCACCAGAAACATATCCGCTGCCAGCAGCAAATCGCTGAATGCGGCAACCGGAGTATCCGGGCTGATTGCTAAGCCGGCTTTTTTGCCATTTTTGCGGATGTAGGCAAGCAATTCATGCGGATCTTCCACTGTTTCCCAATGAATAATGATGATATCTGCGCCGGCGCGAAGAAAATCATCCACATACCGCGCGGGATCGGTAATCATCAGGTGCGCTTCGATGGGGAGATTTGTTGCGCGCCGCACTGCCGCTACACCCAAAGATCCAATGCTGATATTCGGGACGAAATGGCCGTCCATCACATCAACTTGAATGCGGTCGGCTCCGGCAGAGGCTGCTGCGGCTACTTCAGCGCCCAGCTTGGTAAAATCCGCTGAGAGAATGGAAGGTACAAGTATGGCCACGCAAAACACATCCTTTCAAAATATCGCCGCGCTATTACGCTTGCGGCAATTTTGCCGCCGCAGGGGCGTCTAACAGCCAATAAAGCTTGCCATGAGCCGCCTGAACCATCTGAGATGGGTATGGGGCTTGGCCGGGTTCCGGCGCACGGAAAATATGGGCCATAATATCCGCTTTATCAGCGCCGCTGACTAGGAACGCAATGACAGCGCTGTTGTTTATTGCAGGAAACGTCAGGGTAATTCGATTCATGTTAACGTTCGGCACAAAGTGGCCGATCACTACTTTTGTTTCCTCGCGCAGCGCCGCAGTTCCGGGAAAAAGCGACGCGGTGTGGCCATCTGGACCAACGCCAAGCAAATTAAAATCAAAAACAGGCATACCGTTCTTAAACGGAAGCTCCGAGCGAATCTCGGCTTCATATTCAGCGGCGGCGTCTGAAGGATTCAGCTCACCTTTCATGCGATGTATGCGCTGCGGCAACACCGGCACATGGCTGAGAAGAGATTCATAGGCCATGAGATAATTGCTCTGTTCATGATCCGGGGGCACACAACGTTCATCACCAAACCAGACATGCACGTTTTCCCAAGGAATGGATGCAGCAAATTCAGGCGCAGCAAGCAGCTGATACAGTGACAGCGGCGTAGATCCGCCGGAAAGCACAACATCTGCCCGGGAATGATCCCGGACAGACGCAATAGCAGTTTCTTGAAACATCCGCGCGGTATCTTGAATAAGCGCATCATGAGAATCGCTGACGCGAACAATTCCGTGTTCACCAGACATAATGAAACCTACCTTCCAAGATGAGCGCCATCGATAGAAATTAAGGATTGCGCAGAAAGCAGCGATTCATCGAACAGCATATTCCGGGCAAAAATCCCCAATTGTTTATGCAGCAGCGCAGATTCACCGGTAGAGTCCAGCGAAACATAACGATCGGAGACTACTGCGCCATCGGTGTTTACGCTGGCAAAAGCGCTTCGGCCGTAATCTTTTCGTTCAATGGCAAACACAGATAATTTGCCTTCAAAGCGAGAAGAAATTGCGACGCGGATAAGCGAGCCGGAGATGAGTTTGCCGGAACTGGTATTTTGCATATTGGAATTATCTTGCAGTGACCATTCCGCGCTGGAAGCCGCCCACCAATCGGCAACTTCTTCCATTTTATGCTGAACAATTTCAATGGCAACCGGGTCCCCGGCAATATTTTTTAAGCCAATTTTGGTAGAGCCGCGGGTAGAGCGAGTTCTTGTGTACTGTTGCCAATGCAGTCGGGAAGCCAGCCATCCGGCGTATAAATACGCTTGAATAGAGTTGTGCGGATGAATGTTATCAATGGCGTATTCAATTTCTACACGTTCAATGCCCTGCAAATAGTTTTGATATTTAGCAGAGTCGAAAAACTGCGCAGTTAACTCGCGCCACGACGCGATGCGAAACCAATTGAAGTCGCTGAACGCAGTGCGGTTACTATGCTGCACATGTTGTTCGCGCACCATTTCGGCAAGCCGAACCAAATCAAATTCAGGGTCAGCAAATACCGAGCTGTCTAAAATAGCGCGATCGCTGATATCGGAAAGAGATTTAGCAATATCATTTTTGGGTAATGGGCCAATCCACCAAGCAAAAGTTGGCAGTTCGGGAAGCAGCAGCGGCAACAAAATGCTCGAAACATATTGAGTTGCAGCGCCGCGCAAAGTAAGTAATATTTGTTCGGAACGAACATGGGCTAAGCCGGTGTGACCGGAATAATCGTTTAAAACAGCTGAAGCGCTGACCGGTTCGCCGCCTTCATTTGGCAAAAGAGTAACGATAATCGATCGGGACGGGTGCTGCCCGGTTAGATTGTTAATAACCTGTGTGGCGTTCTCGGTTTCCACCGGATTGCCGGAATAGACAACCAAAGTCATAACACGGTTGCGCGAAGGCGCAAATCCGGTATTTGAATTAAGCTTAGCGTTTGAATCTGCCCATAATTTATCTAGAGATTCTTCAATTTTATCAAGAGGAATATTTTGCGCCTCTTGGCGTGTTGGCGCCTGAATCATTATAATCGCCTCCAAAAGCGTCCATCAGTTTCAATAAGTTTATCTGCCGCTTGCGGTCCCCACGTGCCCGGTTCATAGGATTGCATGGGGGTATCGGCGTCAAAATTTTCCCAAACTGCTTTAATGGAATCTACCAATTCCCAAGCGGTTTCGGTTTCGTCGCGGCGAGTAAACAAGGTTGAATCTCCAAGCATCGCGTCGAGAAGCAGTCTCTCATACGCTTCAGGTGGCTCAGCGCCAAAGGAAGAGCCGTATTGAAAATCCATATTAACAGCATGGATGCGCATGGCTTGGCCGGGAGATTTCGCGCCGAATTTCAGCGAAATGCCTTCATTCGGCTGAATACGTAGAGATAGGATATTCGGTTGCAGTTCTTCCGCCCCACTTTTCCGGAACAGAGAAAATGGCGGTCTTTTAAATTGGATAGCAATCTCGGTTACACGTTTTGGCAGCCGTTTACCGGTGCGTAAATAAAACGGCACTTCTGCCCAACGCCAATTATCAATTTCTACTTTGGCGCTCACATATGTTTCCGTTTTCGATTGCTTTGCAACACCTGTTTCTTCAAGATATCCCGGAACATATTTGCCGGTAGAAGATATACCAGCGGCGTATTGCGCGCGCACGGTGTTTTTCAGCAAGGTAGAGGTATCCATTGGTTTAATGGCGTGCAGCACCTTCACTTTTTCATCGCGCACACTGTTTGCGCTGAAGCCGGTTGGCGGTTCCATTGCGGTGAGGGTAAGCAGCTGCATTAAATGATTCTGCATCATATCACGCAATGCGCCAGACTCCTCGTAATAGCCGCCGCGGCCTTCAACGCCAATATTTTCTGCGACAGTAATTTGCACATGGTCGATATACTGCCGGTTCCATATTGGCTCAAAAATATAATTGCCAAACCGCAAAACTAATATGTTCTGTACTGTTTCTTTCCCCAAATAATGATCGATTCGATAAATCTGATCTTCATTGAAGACTTCTCCTAACTCTGCATTGAGCGCTTTTGCTGTGGCTTTATCATAGCCAAACGGTTTCTCAACAATGAGACGATTCCAGCCTTGGCCGTCATTTTGCGGCGTATCAGTAGCTAATCCGGCGATTCCCAGGTTTCTAACAATATCGGAATAATAACTTGGCGGCGTCGCCAAATAAAAAATACGATTCCCCATCGCGCCGCGTTCCTGATTCAACCGTTTCAAGGTTTCGGCCAATTGATTATAAGCGTTAGTGTCGTTAAACTCCACCTGTTCATAGAAAATACCGTCAGAAAATGTTTTCCACAATTCCTCATCGTAGGCGGCGCGCGCATATTTTTTAACGCCTTCTTCCATTTTCTGCCTGAATTCTTCAGTAGACCACGGGCGGCGGGCAACGCCTACCACGGTAAAAGACGCCGGAAGCGGCGGCTGATCTGAAGCTAAACTATACAACGCCGGCAACAGTTTACGTTGAGTCAGATCACCAGTCGCTCCAAATATAACCATGATGCTTGGCAACGCAATACGATGCTCCACCGTATTATCGCGTAATGGATTTGAAGCAAGCAAGTCATCATCTAATGAAATCATAATATTCTCCTTGATAACAAACTCTTTGGAACCGGCTTTTTTCCTGCTCAACTCTTTTTGTATGATCATAGCGAAAATAATACCAGATAAATAGGACAATTTTCCATAATCTATCAGTCATTTGTCTCATAGAACGTTTGCTTTACTTAAAATGGCGCGCCGCATTGTACTGCATCGCTCATTTTAGGTGAAACAACGATTATGTTTGCGCTATTGCCAACCGTCTGCGCATGTTCCAGTATACCAGCGCTAAAAAGATTATTGAAATAGATTTGGCGCAGGTATATCCGGCAAAAAACCTCTTCAGGATGATAATCGTTCCAATGTTACGTTTTATGTATAGGGAAACGGTCCTTTCTTTCCGGTTTCCCTTTTTATCAGCGCTTTTGGCGGCTGAAACCTGCAAAGCTGCGCGAAACAGATATTGCGCGCAGCCGCAAGCATACCATCCAGCTGAACTCAGCTAAGTTTCGCTAAATTTTCCGCGCTGGAAGCTCCAAGGTCCAGCCGCACAACACGGCGGCCATGATTTAACAGGGATTGGTAATCGCCAAGTGACTGCGCATGGATAAGCGCGCCAAATGTATAGGGCTGGCCGGGAATAGAAGCGTCTTGTTTTTCTGCGCAGATAATCTGCACAAATACGCCGTTATTTGCGCCACCTTTATGCAATTGTCCGGTAGAGTGCAGGAAACGCGGGCCATAGCCAACGGTTGTGGCGGCGCGCGAAGCGTTGCGCAATGCTAAACGGAATTTTTCCAGCAGTTTATCGTGCATTTCGTTCGGCTGAATATACGCCATAATTGCGATATAATCGCCGGGCTGCACAGCTTTTACCAACTGCTCCCGCAACTGCGCCATCGATGACGGCGAGGAAATAAAGTCTTTCAATGCGCCGTCGCTGAATATTTTTATGCCGTCAACCGAGGTTAATTCAGCCGGAAGCTGGAATTTTCCTGTCGTTTTATACACTTCTAAAATGCGATTTGTATTATCTTTGCTTTCCTGCACGTTGGGTTCATCAAACGGATTTATGCCCAGGAAATGGCCTGTCATTGCAGTTGCGATTTCCCATTGCAAAAATAATCCGCCTAGATCGGTGGTAACCGGCACTGAAAGACGTACAACTGGGTGTCCGGCAGCTTCCAGCGCGGCGATATCGCTATCCTGCTGCGCATCAAATCCCGTTTCAGAGCGGATATACACAAAAACGCGGTCTGAACTATACACATTCGGAGCGCCCAATGGCTCTTGCGCAACCGGCAACACGCCGCGGCCCTCTTTACCAGTGCTTTCAGCAATAAGCTGTTCAATCCACAAACCAACGCTGGCAAGGGGTGGTGAAGCAACAATGGTCATTTTATCACGGCCGCTTTTCCATCCTGCGCTCATAATAGCGCCAAGTTTCAATCCGGGATTTTGGCGCGCCGGAACATTTGCGGCGCTTGCCGCGGCCATTTTTTCGGCAGATTGCAGCAGGGCGGCGGTGTCAAACCCCGCTATCGCGGCTGGAACCAGCCCAAAATACGAAAGCGCGGAATATCTGCCGCCGATATCCGCCGGATTTAAAAATATTTTACGGAAATGCATCTGCGCGGCCAGTTCACTCAGCGGTGAGCCGGGGTCGGTTACAGTAACAAAGTTTTCCCCCGCAGTGGCGCCTTTCAGCGCTTTAACTTTCTCATAAAAATAATGGAAATGCGACATAGTTTCAAGTGTGCCGCCGGATTTAGAAGCCACAACATAGATTGTTTTGCCAACATCAATTGCGCGTTCGGTGGCAAACACTGCGTCGGGATCGGTAGAGTCGAGCACGTGCAGCTGCGGATATCCGGCGCGGAAACCAAATGTTTGCCGGAAAACCTCCGGACATAAACTGCTGCCCCCCATACCAAGCAGCGTTACATACGTAAAGCCAGCGGAGCGAACTTCTTGAGCAAACGCATCCAGTTCGGCTAAATGCGGCTTTAAATCATGGATGACATTCAGCCAGCCAAGTCTGTTGTCGATTTTTTTACCGATTTCAGGATCGGTTTTCCAAAATGTGTAATTTTTATTCCACAATTTGGCGCCAGCTTCGGCAGCGTCTAACGCATCCATTGCCGTAACGGTAGCTCCGGCAATACCGTTCAAACCAGCAGTAACGCTATCTTGCGGGGAGCCTTCCGCGCGAACGAATTGGATTTTAGCGTTCAAATGCTGCATCATTTCAGCAAACGGCTCTACAAACAAGCGAACACCGTCAACCAGCAGCTTATGTGTGACCTCGGCCATCGAAACACCGGCTGTTTCCAGCGCTTGAATGGCAGCTTTGGCGGCGTCGAGATCCAGCGTGAGGGTTGAAGCAACAGAGCCGTGATCACGAAAAGCATCGATAGTTGCGGGAGGCAACGTATTTACAGTATCGGGGCCGATAAGGCTATCAACATACAGCACATCGCTGTACGCAGGATTTTTTGTGCTTGTGCTGGCCCAAAGACAGCGCTGAGTATGCGCGCCATATGCCGCCAGAGTTTGAAATCTCGCTGTGCTGAACAGCTGGGTAAATTTTTCATACGCCAATTTAGCGTTCGCCACAGCGGCTTTACCGCGCAGTGAAGTAAAGTTGGCTTTTTTCTCTGCGTCATCAGTGGCGGCGGCCAGAGCGTTCAGCCGACCATCAACTTCAGAATCAACCCTGCTGATAAAAAAGCTGGCGACAGAACGAACTCTATTGGTTGGCAGACCCTTTGTTTTTCTAATTTCTAATCCTTCGATATAAGCAAACGCGGCTTGTTCATAGGCGTTTAAGGAAAAGATAAGGGTGACATTAACATTAATGCCTTCGGAAATTAACTGCTTGATCGCCGGAATACCTTCGGGCGTAGCCGGAACCTTAATCATAAGATTTGGCCGTTCCACCCGTTTCCATAAATAATGCGCTTCGGTAACAGTAGCAACAGTGTTATAGGCAGATTCAGGAGAGACTTCGAGGGAAATATAGCCATCCAGCCCATCGGTTTCATCATACACCGGCCGCAATTGATCGGCGGCAGATTGGATATCGGCAATAGTCAATTCATCATACACCAGTTTTGAGTCAACAACTCCGGAGAGCGCCAAAGACTTAATCTGTGCGTCATAATCATTGCTGCCATCGATGGCTTTTTCAAAAATCGCGGGGTTTGAAGTAGCGCCGCGAATTTCACCTGAGGCGATGAGTTTTTGGAAATCGCCATTTTGCAAAGACGCCCGCCGGATAAAATCAATCCACGGGCTTTGCCCTGCTTCGCGCAAGGCAATCAGTTTATTGGTAGACATTTTAGTGGATACACTCCTCTTCCATTTTCAGCACTTTTGCAAGGCGGCGGGCATGGCGCTCCAACCCCGAAAAGCGGGCATTCATAAAAGCTGTAATCAGCGGCGCGGCGGTTTCCGCGTCGATAACTCTGGCGCCAAGGCACAAAACATTAATATCATCATCTTCCACACCTTGCCGCGCAGAGAAAAGATCGTGGCACAATGCGCCGCGCAAGCCGCGCATTTTATTTACAGCAACACTTGCGCCAACACCGCTGCCGCATAAAAGCACGCCACGGTCGGCAACTCCATTTTGGATGGCAGTTCCTACTGCTTTTGAATAATCGGGGTAATCATCGAGCGGATCAGTTCCGTCACCCCCCAAGTCTATCGGTTCGTGACCAAGTTCCCGTAATGTTTTCAGCGCCACTTCTTTCAGGGGAAACCCGGCGTGATCGGCGCCAACTGCAACTCGCATTGTACATTCCTTTCTTGTATATGCAATAGAACTGATAAAAACCGGCCGCCGGAAACCGCGCCGGGATATGTTTGCGCATACCCAAACATCAGATGCAGACTGAAGCTTAGTCCGGCGGCAGTTGGCAATTTCCTAATCGGAGGATTTACCCAGCAGCGATAGGGCCGATTGAACAACATGATCGGCAGTAACGCCGAATTTTTCGTAGAGCACTTTATATGGAGCCGAAGCGCCGAAGTGATTGACACCAATTACAGCGCCATCTAATCCAACATATTTATACCAAGGCAAAGAGACTGCGGCTTCAATCGCAACGCGCTTCCGCGTTTCCGGCGGCAGTACACTATCTTTATACGATTGTGGCTGGCGATCGAACACTTCCATACTGGGCACGGAAACCACGCGCGCGCGCACATTTTGCGCGGCCAGGGTTTGCTGCGCGGAAACAGCATATTGCGTTTCGGATCCGGAGGCAAGCAAAATTACGTCCGGAGCGCCGTCGGAATCAGAAAGCACATACGCGCCTTTTTCGGTAAGCGCCGCAGAGGCAAATTTAGCGCGATCATAAATCGGCAGATTTTGCCGGGAAAGCGCAAGAGCGGTAGGGCCGTTCGCGTTAGCCAGGGCATAGCGCCACGCAAAGGCGGTTTCGTTGGCGTCGGCCGGACGAAACACCGTAAGGTTGGGGATGGCGCGCAGCGCTGCCAGTTGCTCTACCGGCTGATGCGTTGGGCCGTCTTCACCCAAACCGATGCTGTCATGGGTAAACACATACACAACCCGCAACCCCATCAATGCGGCAAGGCGAATAGCCGGACGCATATAATCCGAGAAGATAAGAAATGTTCCGCCGAAGGGAATAACCCCCCTATGCAGCGCCATACCGTTCATAATTGCGCCCATGCCATGTTCGCGGATTCCAAAGTTCATATTGCGCGCGGCGTAGCTATCGAATTCCAGAAGCGGCTCGTTAACCAGCATAGTTTTATTAGAGGGAGCCAAATCAGCAGACCCGCCAAGTAAAACCGGCAGTTTTGGCGCAATTGCGTTCAGCACTTTACCGGAGGCTTCGCGTGTGGCCATTTCACCTTTATTATCTTCCGGGGTCCAAACGGGAATATCGGCGTCATAGCCTTCAGGCAGCGCGCCGCTGATTGCCGCAGTCCATTCCTGAGCTAACTCAGGGTATAGTTGCGCATATGCGTGGAACAAACTGGTCCATTCCGCTTCAGATTGGGAGCCTTTCGCGCCGGATTCACGCATATGATTCAATGCGTCTTGCGGAACAAAGAATGCGTCGGCAGTTGGCCAGCCAAGAGCTTCTTTAGTAAGTTTCACTTCTTCAACGCCAAGCGGCTCACCATGCGCTTGATACGAATCATGTTTATTCGGGCTGCCAAAACCGATATGGGTATGCGCAACAATCAGTGATGGTTTATCTTGCGAGGATTGCGCAGCTTCTATCGCAGCGGCGACTTCAACCTGGTTCATACCGTCGATGTTTTGCACATGCCAGCCATAAGCGGCAAAGCGAGCGGCAGCATCCTCCGAAAAAGCTTGCTTTGCCGGGCCGGAGAGAATGACGGAGTTGCTATCATAGATGACAATTAATTTGCCCAATTTCAGGTGGCCGGCAAGCGCGCAGGCTTCGTGGGAAACACCTTCCATGATATCGCCGTCGCTGGCAATAACATATGTATAGTGATTGGCTATAGGAAAACCGTCACGATTAAATTTTGCGGCAAGGTGCGCTTCGGCTAACGCCATGCCAACCGCAGTGCTGATACCCTGGCCAAGCGGTCCCGTAGTCATTTCCACACCGGGAGTAAGCGGATATTCCGGATGTCCGGGCGTAAGGCTTTCCCATTGGCGGAAATTTTTAATATCATCAAGGGTTATATCATAGCCGGTAAGATACAACAAACTGTATAACAGCATTGAGGCATGCCCGGCAGACAACACAAAACGATCTCTATCTACCCAATGTGGGTTTTGCGGGTTATGCTTTAAATATTTGGTCCACAGCACATAAGCGGTATCGGCAAGGCCGAGCGGGGCGCCTGGGTGCCCTGAATTAGCTTTTTGCACTGCGTCTATTGATAATGTGCGAATTGTGTTAGCGCATAATTCATCAAGTGAAAGCGCGTTCTGATACATTGTCAAACTATGTCTCCTTTACAGATGAGGAACAGCAAATCCTCATGATATGAATAATACAAATTTATTGGTCTGATTGGTTTTCCGGCGCATGCGTATCGGGATGTTCATGTTTATCGCCATTCAGCGCGCCGGCTTGGCGCTCCTTGCGGATAGCTTCCAGAGCGATTTTGCCTCTTTCTTCAAGGCCCTCCCTCCAGTTTTTTTCATATTGCTCTAAAATTTCCACCAAAATAGCAGCGGTGGCGTAATTGCGGAACCATTTTTTGTCTGAAGGAATGACATACCAGGGAGCGTTTTTATGACTGCATTTACTGAGCACATCCTCATATGCTTTGCGGTAATCTTTCCAATATTCGCGTTCTTTCCAGTCTGTCAGCGAAAGTTTCCAAGACTTCGTGGTGTCATTTTCGCGATCCATCAGCCGTTGCGCCTGAACCGATTTAGACACATTCAGCAAAAATTTCACAATTATAACCGGCTGAGCGGCAAGCAGCTGTTCAAATTCATTAATTTGAGCAAAGCGTTCCTTCCAAACCTCGGAGGGAACCAGGTGATGCACACGAGCAGCCAGTACATCTTCATAGTGAGATCGGTTAAAAATGGCAATCATGCCTTTAGCGGGAGTATGTTTATGAATACGCCACAAAAAATCGTGCGCCAATTCTTCTTGCGTGGGGGCTTTAAATCCTGTTACCACGCAGCCGGCCGGGTTTACCGATGTCATTACATGTTTAATAACACCATCTTTACCAGCGGTATCTAATCCTTGCAAAGCAATCAATACGCCATGTTTTGCAGAGGCGTACAGCAGTTCTTGCAGCTGCTGCAAACGTTTTTCAAGGTCGGGCATATGGCGCTGCACATCTTCTTCGCTCATTTTCAGGGTATCAGACGCATCAAAATCTTTCAAACTCACTTTATCGGGCGCGTCGATCCGAAACTTACTAAAATTCATTTCTTAATTGTCCTGATTCCATGACAAATACACCGCAAAAAAACACTCAAGCAGATATAATAGCTATTTCTGCGCTAAAGCGGCCAGCGGCGCCGGCTGAGCGCACGGATCTGCACAGCGAAGTTTTGCGCTGCGCAACAAAAGACCGGCGCCGCAATCGTTCCGATCTTGCGAATCAGCCGCATATTACTATAGTAAATCGGACACCTAAGCGGTTTTAAATACCGGCAATTTTTTATACTGGCCGAGCGAGAAAACCACGAAGTCTTTAGCTTCGTGGAAGAATCGCCGTTCCTTACCCTTGTGTTTCAATGTAGTGTCGAATGACTTCTTTCCCCTTGCGG
>JAJYBV010000005.1:11788-55262 GCA_021778805.1 Chloroflexota bacterium
ACCGCACAGGGAATCCGACCTCATCTCGACAATGTTCAAAAGGCTTTTTACGCTTGCAGCACCGGGCCTTACCCCAACCCTTCTTAACTGCAAACGACAGCGCTGCCGGTCTGATGCGTCAACCGGAGGTGTCATGACCTTCCGAACGGAACCAGGATTTCTCCTGACCGAGTCTGGTGAACGTGCCCTTGCGGGACTGGGACTGGACTTTCGTGGCCGAAGCCACTGAGTCTTCAGATCAGTGGTTGTTCACACTTGCGTTTGTTCTTTTTGCAATTTTCGTATATGAATGCGATACAGGGCAGCGTCGCCCCAAGAGAGGTAACCGGCAGTGGTAAGACCATGAGCAATAGCCGCAGCGACAATGGAGGGACCCGGTAAGGCAAGATACAGCAGCCCAAATACCGAGCCAGCAAGCATTGCGGCAATATTAAATTTCCAAGGATAACCGCCAAGGCGGTGGTATGCGCCAAATACTATTGAAACAGAGACAATAGCGGCGGTTTCTGCCCATAACAGAGGGAGATGCGCCTTGTACAATCCAGTGATAACCAACGATTGCGCTGTGCCGCGCCAAAATATTTCTTCAATTGGGGCGTTAATTGCCAAATAAAAAAAGCTTTGCAGCAGTTGATCACTTCCGGTTGGCAGTCGAAAATTCGGCAAAGTTTGCTGCCGCCAATAGATAGCGCACACGCATAAAAAAGCGCCAACGACCAAACCAACAGCAATTGCGGCTGGCCAGCCTTCGGGGGGAACTATCAGCCCAATGGCGGCCAGCCCCCCGGCAAAATGAGCATACAACAACGCCGCAGCCGTAAAAGGAATGAGCCTAATAAGCACATCAGGCCACATCCATTTCCAAGTATCTTTAGGATAGTTGCGATATGTTTGTATTGCCATGAAGAAACGCCTTTATCGTTTTTTATTTCCCCTTATGCAATTGTACAGCGTTCACAAGCCAATGCGCCAGAGGTAAAGCAATTGCGGCGGCAATCACTTTTAACAGGTCGCCAATTAAAAATGGATACACGCCAAAGTGCAGGGCCAGTGAAAAGGAATGGAGCCAATACGCCAGCCATGACGCGCCGAAACTATAAATCACCAGGTTTCCGGCGATCATTGCCAAAGCCATCATCCATGGTGTTCTATCCCAGCCGCGTTCGGCCAACCAGCCAACCAGCAATCCCGCGAATATAAAGCCAATAATATAACCGCCGGTTGGGCCGACGATCTTTGCTATACCGGAAGTTCCGCCAGCAAACACCGGAAGCCCGGCGGCTCCTTCAATAGCATAGGCCAACATAGTCAGCGCGCCGCGCCGAGAGCCAAGCGCAGCCCCAATAAGCAGCACACCGAATGTTTGCAGCGTAACGGGCACGGGTTGTAAAGGAATTTGCGCTTGCGCCAGCAAAGCAACAAAGAAGGATCCGGCAAGGATGAGTCCGGCGTCGCGAGTAATGTTTATTGCCCTGGTTGAAGATTTCGTAATGAGTCGATCGGCCAAAGCGCGAGTATCGGAAGCCATGAAGTTTATCCTCCAAAAATAACTGTAAAATAAGGCTGATGCAGCAAGGGAAAAATGTATCCCTAGTCACACTTTATCCTATCATGAATTTACGGCAAAATAAAGAGGAGACGCTTCCCATTTCACAGATTCGAGAGGAAATGAGCAAAAACAAGGCGCCAAAATGCCTTTCGGCGCCATTGAGCTATCAGCAAGCTGCAAAAAACCTTATCGAGAAATTGCAACGGCTTTAATAAAGTTATCGGTTAAGGTTGAAAATTCCTCGCTGTCATATTCTTCAATATGGCCGGAATCACAAAGCGAAGCAATTGCAGGGTCAATAGGGAATTGCGCTAAAAGCGGCGCGCCGGTCATCGCTACCAGATCTGCGCCGTTGCTGGAGCCAAACGGCTCCATACGGTCACCGTTAGGCAAGCGCAGAAACGCCATATTTTCAACAATGCCAACAATACGTCCTTTCAAAGTGTTGACCATGCCGATTGCTTTTTTCACAATTGTAGTAGCCAGCATCTGAGGGGATGAGACGATAACAACCCCATCAAGAGGCAGCGATTGCATAACGGTCATAGGCGCGTCGGAAGTTCCGGGAGGCAAATCGATCAGCAAATAATCTAAATTACCCCAGTCCACATCGTTATAAAACTGCTTAATAGCGCTGGAAACCATGGGGCCGCGCCACACAACGGGGTCGCTGCGATTTGGCAGAAACATATTCATGGAGACAATTTTAATGCCATGCTTCGTTACAAGCGCTTCGATACCGGCATCATTTTTGGTGGGAGTACCAAAAACGCCAAACATTTGCTCAATGCTAGGGCCGGTAATATCGCCATCTAAAATGCCGACTTTCAAGCCGCTTCGCTGCAGAGCAACAGCAATCAGGCCGGTAACCAGCGATTTGCCGACACCGCCTTTACCGCTCATAATCGCAATGATATTGCGAATTTTGGGTTTAGTGTCCCCGGCCATTTGTAACGGAATGCCTTTGCCTGCGGGCATTTTTACCTTAGGTTTAACACCTTCCAGCGGCTCGCCGTTAGCGGCGTGGTTTAAATCTTTCAGGAGAGCATCTACCGGCAGTGAATGAGTGCGGGCGCCTTGGGCAACGCTTTCACTTGCGCCAATATGGCACGCAGCGCAGGGCAAGCCATGGGCCTGAAAAACCTGCGCCGTTTGCGGAAATTTTTCGACCACATTACGAATAATCATATCTTCAGTTATATCTACTGGCATTGAATGGAGAACCTCTGTCATTTTCTTTAGGGATGCGCAAGCGCCGAATACATTTTCAACGCTTACCAACACCATATCTTAAGTATATGCGTTTTATTGCGCGCAAGGGTAGGAACAGCGCCAAGCGACTATAAAATCCCCAATTCCCATTTAGCGTCTTCAGACATTTTATCCGTTGTCCAAGGCGGATCAAAGGTGAGTTCTACATTGCAAGATTGCACACCGGGAACGACTTTGATATGGTTTGCGATATCTTGCATTACTTCACCGGCGACCGGGCAGCCAATGGCTGTAAGTGTCATAACAATATCCACATGGCTTCCGGTAACTTTGAGATCATAAATTAAGCCGAGTTCCACGATATTGACGGGAATTTCGGGATCATACACATCACGCAAGGAATCGTATATTGCTTCTTCCGAAACTACTAAATCGGCGTCTTCAGACATAAGTGTTCCAACTTTCTGCGGCGCAAAGAGCGCAAAAAAATATATATCGGCGCAACAGAAAAACCGCGCCGCATATTAATGTTGACTAATTTACTCAGATTATATCACAGAACAACCTAATGCAACACACGCCAACCATCGGAAAAACGAAAGGATTTGCCGGATCAAGCATTGCATCCGCAAAACCAAGAGATTCGTAAGGGCCGGTAGACTCTTGCGCGGCGTAGTTAGACGCCATCGAAGAGGGGATACGTAAGGAGCGATAACCCCTTGCGCGGGGTTTGGGGTGTCCCCAAAATCTCTTTTATTTTCAAAAATATTCCGCACGGCCGCAAAAACCAGGGATACGTAAGGGGCGGATGCCCATTGCGCGGGGTTTGGGGTGTCCCCAAAATCTCTTTTATGAAAATCTTTCACAGGGAAATATTAGTAGCCGAGCAGCAAGGGCGACCGCAAGGGTCGCCCCTACCGGATTGCATTGCCTCAGGTGTACCGCGAGGCGTATGCTCTAAAACAAGCGCAATGAGGCGGCGCTTGTGCTTCGGTGCGGCGTAGATGGCTTGGCAGTGGTTAGAATAATCAACCATTCTTGGCTTTATCTCTTGGGTAGTTACAAGAAAATGGATGTATTACAATGTAAATCAACCAATATTTGTAACTTTGTTATTTTTAAGGATAATCATACGTCTAAATTACTATGAAAGATACATTGTAGAGAAAATAATATTACATTACACAAACGTTTAATATCAATTTAATAATTATTAGCTCATGAGTGGGTATTTCATATATTTTTTAATTTGATATATAGTTATATCAATCATATATCAATATTTTTGGAATAGCAAGTATCATCATTATATTGACTGGTGTTATTATCGGATTATTCAGGTTTCACGGTCTTCACTCTGTGAACAATACAAGCACAGCAACGTCTGTTCAAACTCAAGCATCGGGTTTACAAACAAATTGGCCGCTGAATATAAGAAATTGGACCGTCTCTCAAGGTTTACCGCAAATGATTACAAGTTATGATTTTTCCGCACAAACACCAACAATTGGGTACGCTTCTGTCTTAGTTACCAAAATGTCTCAAGCAATCTATAAAACTACAGACGCTGGAACAACTTGGCGAAAAATCAGCAGCATCAATTCATTTTATAGTGATTATATTTCTATAGATCCAATTAATGCTCAGGATATTGTACTGTTATCCGGCGAGATTCCTGCTCCCGGTGAATATGCCATCGAGCGATCTTATGACGGTGGAATTATATGGACTGCACAAACTACTACACTAGATTCGGACGCAACAATTTCGCAATTCGGATGGGTTGGGTCTTCATTTGTAGCCGGTTTTGAATTAGCTGGAAATCAAACGGGCTATTCAGCGGTTGTTGCTTTTCCAAGCAAGCAGAGTAGCTTTCATTTGGATATTTCTGATAAAGTGAACACCACCGCTATTGCTCATTTAACCCTTATTTCAGGAACGCAAACAGCACTGCAAATATGGGGTATGACAAGTTTCGGTATGGTTGGATTTCTTACTACAGATATGGGAAAACATTGGACAACACTATTAAATTCTTCTTTCATCACATCTCCTGTTCCTGCGGCCGCTTCTGCAAATGGCGTAACAATCGCTTCTTTAAATACAAATAATTCACAGATAACGATTTCTGTAAATGGCTCAGTAGTTTTGAATATGTCCGCAGGTACGAATGGGCTGCCAAATACATTACGGCAAGCATTTATTTCACCTGACGGTAAATATGTAGCTGTAGATAGTGGAGATGGAGAGTATCTGCTGCATAATAATCAATGGGTAAAAGTTACCAATACCGAAGTTGCCATGCTTGCCGAAAACGCTGAAGGACAACCGCGGCTTTGGGTCGGCAATAATCAGGGGCAGTTAACATACCAAGATAATTAATTACCAAGTTTTCTTTAGACAGCGTTTATGCAATGACATAAAACAATGTTTGCGGCGTATAATTGCACTGCCGCAGACATTGTTTTAATTAGTATGTCATATATGAGTTCACTTGTTTTGTATAATGCTTTATAGTCATTGGCTATAAGAAGTAATAAAAATACAAATGCCATTCCAGATTATATTCAAAATTTGCTATAATACAACAAAAAAACTCCCGCAGAATATATTCTAGCGGGAGTATTGAGCAGGAGAGAGAGGACTCGAACCCCCAATCGCCCAGTTTGGAGCCGGGTGCATTGCCATTGTGCTACTCTCCTATATGGCTTGATCATAGCATATCGTAAAAGAATTGTCAAGATTTTGGAAGCATGAACATTCCAAATCCCGACAATTCCGCGTTTTTTAGGTATATTAATCCAAATGATAGAGGTTAATAAACTTATCAGTCAGATAGTTGATTAGGTAATCAGGATTCAGCGGTTCACCGGTAACGCGCGCGCTTAATTCGTTGGCGTCGAAAATTCTGCCCCAACGATGAATATTTTCGCGCTGCCATTCACGGATGAACGACGTTTCCCCTGCCGCAAGCCGCTGCTCCAGGTCTGGGTGCGCTTTCTTTAACGCTGCGCCAAACTGCGCTGCAAACATGTTGCCTAACGAATAGGTCGGGAAGTAGCCGATAGACCCCATAGACCAATGAATATCTTGCATTACTCCAACAGAATCATCCTCCGGATCGATTCCAAGATAATCATGATATTTTTGGTTCCAAACTGCCGGCGCGTCTTTCACTTCAATGTTGCCTTCAACCAAATCTGTTTCGATTTCGGAGCGAATGATGATATGCAGATTATAGGTCAGCTCATCGGCTTCCACACGGATAAGGCTCGGCTCTACTCGATTGATGGCAATAGCAAACTCACGCGGGGTAACATTGGCAAATTCCGAAGAAAATATGCCGCGCGCCTTTTCAAAATGCGCGTTCCAAAATGCTTCAGATCTTCCAACAACATTTTCCCAATAACGAGACTGCGATTCATGAACGCCTAAACTGGTTCCATGAGCTAAGCTTGTACGAACCAATGTTGGGCTTACCCCTTGTTCATACAGCGCATGGCCGCCTTCGTGCATGGCAGCCAACAGTGAACGCGCCATAAATTTTGGATCCAGCCGAGTGGTAACGCGCGCATCATAAGGCGAGCCAATGCTGGTCATAAATGGGTGCGCTGCAAGGTCTATTCTGCCGTTGTTAAACTGATAGCCCATCACCTGTAACATTGCTTTGCAAAGTTCCATCTCTTTGTCGGCGCTAAAGTTTCCAACAACACTGCTATTATCAATTTGCTGAGCGGATTGAATGCGTTTCAGCAATGGAACAGTTGCTGCGCGAACCTTTTCCAGCGCAGCCATTGCGTCAGTAAAGGGCACACCGGGTTCATATACACTAAATAACGAGGCATACGGTTTCATTTCCGGATGCAGAAAATGGGCGCGCTTGCGGTTCAAATCTACAATTCTGGCAAGGTACGGCGCAAACATCGCAAAGTTTTTCTGCGAGCGCGCCTCTACCCAAGCGGCCATGCCTTCGGAAGTGGCTTCGGAAAAATCGCGGACGAAAGAATTCGGCAGTTTATTTTCCTCATCATAATGGCGGCGCAAAACCCGAACAAGGGCAATATCCGCTGCAGAAAAACGAAATGGATCTGCGTTAATCACATTTTCAGCAGCTTGAATTGCCGCGCCAAATTCTGGTTCGATAATTTTTTCATGGATAACGAGATCAATCGCCGCTGATTGCGCGCTGCGAACAGCAATAGCGCCTTTCGGCATTTGTGTTTGCTGATCCCACCCAACCAATGAAGCGACACCGGCAAGATCCGTGATAAATTCGTTTAATGCGTGCAATTTTTGAATTTCCGGCTGATCCAAACTGAATTCCAGCGGATTTTTCTGCGTGGAAACGGCGTCGGCAGGAGAAACATGAATCATGATACACCTCTGTATTCATAAGATACACTTAAACTGAGCGCTAACACTGAATTTAGTTCAGTGATTAATTTGCTCAACCAATGCTGTATGACAATTATCTTACATTGAATATACCACGAAAAGGTATAATAAACGCAAGACGCCGGCAAGATGAACAGGGTCAATATTTGGATTATTACCGTTCAAAACATCCGGATTAGCGCTATAATTCTTATAATGTAGCTAACACCAAAATTCACAGAATCTTTAAACTTTCTTTAAATGTTTTTGCTATGATGGTAATGATAGAAACTACTGCAAACCAAAACACCCAAGCAGAGAACGATTACTTCCGGAATAGGCGCCAAAGTTTAGCCGATTCACTTGAAACGACAATTAAGAGGTAATAGACATGAGCAGCAAAACAGCTTTAGTGATCGATGATCAAGTAAATGTGCGCATGCTTCTTCGCGAATATTTAACCCAAGAAAGCTTTCGCGTGCTGGAGGCCGATAACGGAAGAAACGGTATAATAATCGCCAGACAAGAAAAACCGAACATTATTTTGCTGGATATTATGATGCCGGAAATGGGTGGCTTTGAATTTATAAAGGCATATCGAAAAGAAAGCAAAACACCTATTATTTTATTGACGGCCAAACAAGAGGAAACCGATAAAGTTCTTGGGTTAGAGCTGGGCGCCGATGATTATATTACAAAGCCGTTCAGCATGCGCGAGCTTGCGGCGCGTATCCACGCGGTGATGCGCCGTGCGGAAAACGATTCAGCAGAGACTTCGGATATTTTGCAAGGAGCAGATGTTGTTGTAAACCGACGGACATTTACTGTCAGTGTTGCCGGCAGCGCAGTGACAGTAACACCATCTGAATTTGAGTTGCTGGCGGTAATGATCGCGTCACCTGGCCGTGTATTTACCCGCTCGCAGCTGCTCGATGCGCTGCAAGGTGACGAAGGGGAAAGTATTGAACGCACTATAGATGTGCATATTCGCAATTTACGAGCAAAAATAGAGCCGGAACCCTCAACTCCGCGGTATATTGAAACAGTATTTGGCGTTGGTTATCGCTTCCACGCTGATGACACACCATAAAGCGGCACAAAAGTATGAAGAAATTTCAATTTTTACGATCCTTGATGTGGAAATTTATCTTGTCATTTATGCTGGTCAGTATTGTTGGAATAGGGCTGGCGGCAATCATCGTGATGCAATCCACCAAGCAAAATTTTCAAAAAGTCGCTTATTTGCACTCTGAATCAGATTTTATCAGCCAAATGGCCGGTTACTATCAATTGAACGGATCTTGGGATGGGGTAAATAATTATGCGCAATCCTTAGAACACACTGCAAGCCCCAGCAGTTTTTATCCTTTTATTTTAGCTGATCAAAACTGTTCGACGATAATACCCGAAACAGAAAATAAAGCATTGGCGCAACTTTCAGCTTCAAAATGCGCAACAGCGGCAAAAGTTACAGTTAACGGAAAAACAGTTGGGTATGTACTGGCAAATGGCACGCCGCCTCCGCTTAGCCCGGCTGATCAGCAATTTTTAACCGCGGCAGAAAATGGTTTGTTGGTTGGAGCGCTTGTGGCGTTTATCATTGCTTTAGTGTTGGGGATAATTTTAGCCAGATCGCTGACCAAACCAGTCAGAGAACTTACCACGGCTATACACGCTATGGCAAAAGGTGATTTGCAGCAGCAAGTGCAGGTTCGTTCAAAAGATGAGATAGGGCAATTATCCGCGGCGTTTAATATTATGAGTCAGGATCTTGCGGAGGCGAACCTGCAGCGCAAACAAATGACCGCAGATATTGCGCATGATTTGCGCACGCCTGTTACGGTCATTGGAGGCTATTTGGAAGCGCTTCGCGATGGGGTATTAGCTTCGTCTACGGAACGATTCGCGGTATTATATGAAGAATCACTGCATTTACAGCGTTTAATCGAGGATTTGCGCACACTTTCACTGGCAGACGCTAATGAACTGAGCCTGCACCCGCAACGGATTGCGCCAAAAAATTTGCTCAGCAAAATTGCCGAACCCTACCGGTTAAAAACGGAACAAGCGCACATTCACTTAAACATCGATGCGCCGGAAAATCTTGGATCTATTAATGTTGACATTGAAAGAATGACCCAGCTAATCGGCAATTTAGTAAGCAATGCCCTGCGTTACACATCGCCCGGCGGCGAAATAAAACTTTCTGCGCGCAGAGTTTCCGGCGCAACTGTACTGCAGGTTTGCGATACAGGCAGTGGCATAGATCCGGAAGCGCTTCCACACATATTTGACAGATTTTACCGGGCAGATCCAGCTCGGGCATCCGCAGGCGGCGAATCTGGTTTAGGTTTGGCAATCGCAAAGGCAATAACGCTGGCGCATAATGGAAGTATTACTGCCGCAAGCCAGCTTGGCAAAGGTACTGAATTCAGAATTACATTACCAGACGCACAACTTGCGACAGCCAAATAAGCAAAAATATTGCAGTTTAGTGGACTCTTTGCGGAACCAGTCTGCCTGACTTATCATCGTCATTGGCAGATACTGTTTCATGGTATTCCGCATCGGTATTAACATTCCAAGGATCAAACACTTTGCTATTCGCCAAAATATTTCTGGCGGCCAGCAACGCAGTCATCATGGAATGATCCTGATTATTATAGTGGTGCATACCATTGCGGCCAACCAATTGCAAATTTGTTAAATGCTGTTCCACATATGTACGAATAACTGCAAGACGCTGCTTATACACATCATCATACACCGGGTAAGCTTTCTGCTGCCTCACCACGAAGCCGCCAAGCAGTTGTTCCGGCCGGCACATTTTCAATTTAACCAGTTCTTTGCCGGCCAAATCTATCAGCTTATTATCCGGAGATGACCACAGACCATCATTTTCAAAGCAGAAATACTCCAAGCCCAAACACGTTTTCGTGGGGTCCGGTGTCATGAAGGGACTCCAATTTTTAAAGTTTTGAATCCTGCCGGCAATCACATCTGGGTCATGCAAATAAATCCAGTTATCAGGAAAGACATCCTTTTTATCGATAATGACGGCAACAGTAAGAAAATCGCGATATTGCAAATCTTCCGCTGCGGCAATCACATTCGCAGGAAGCGGGGGATCGCACTTTTGAATCAGTTCACGAATCGGCAGAGTTGAAATATAATTCGCGCTGCTTACAACTTGTTGAGCGCCGGAGCTGTCGCGAACAACCACGCCGGTTACCGAAGTTTCGTTATGAAGGATTTTGATAACTTCACGTCCCATAGCAATTCGGTGGCCGCGCTGTAAAAGCATATCGCGAACACGCTCCCACATTTGGCCTGGACCAAGGCGAGGATAGCGAAATTCATCAATTAATGTTTTAATGATTTCTCCGTTTTTCTTTTGTTTTGGAGCAGGAAAAAGCGCATTTTTAATAGCTTCTGTTAAATTTAAGCCTTTTATGCGCTGCGCAGCCCAATCTGCAGAAAGTTCATTGGATGGCATACCCCAAACTTTTTCGGTATAGGTTTTAAAGAAAATGGAGAAAAGCCGCGTACCAAATTGGTTACTGACCCAATCTTGAAAAGTTTTAGGATCTTTCACGGGATGAATTCGCGCCATCATATAGCTGGCAAGGCAGCGCGCTGTTTCAATTGGGCCAAGACCAAACAGCGCATTAGCGGCTTTCAGCGGATAATCAAAATATTTGCCTCGATAAAATATACGAGATAACCGCGGGCGCAACAACATTTCGTTGCCTAAAACTTCAGTCCACAGCGCTTCAATTTCATCATTTTTAGAGAAAAACCGATGTCCGCCAATATCAAAACGATATCCGTGGTGTTCAACCGTGCGTGAAATACCGCCAACATACACAGGATCTTTTTCCAGCAAAAGTACCGGAACAGAGTTACGGACACCCAATTCATACGCTGCGGTTAAACCAGCAGGTCCTGCGCCAAGAATAACTGTTTTTTTATCCCCTTTAACACGAGGAACTTTAGCAAGAGTTTCAACAAAATCTTGGGAATTATGCATTATTTTCTCCTAATTTACGTTTAGTTTTCTGGAACTGTTGAGGTTTCGCTAAGAAATATATTTTTGTTGTATTGACAATGCTATATATAACTACACCATACACTGCCCATTCAAAAGGAACACGAAGTCTGTCATAACTATTAAACGAACCAACTGCCGATAAAATTACCATACCTAACGCAGATATTGCAAGTATAAGCATTAGCGCTTCATTATGGCGAAAAGATCGTTTTCTTAAGAATGACACTAAAAATAACAAAATGGAGAAAGGAAGCAGGATATAAGTCAATAGTTCACCATCATTAGTAATATAAAACAAAATTCGATATATCCCACGATTCGCTATTCCCAACAAGAATGGCTTGGTTGTAAACGTTAAGATAATGTCTTTAAGATTATACCTTAAATATAACAGCAGGTGATGAAATATAATATTATTGGCATAAGCGCCAGCCAAAGCGTTTGCAGGATCACGAAACTGCGGATATTCATTTACAAAAATGACCGGCTGATAATGTCCGCTGGCAACATATTGTGCAGCAGCCTGTTTTATTGCGGCATATTTGGGATCCGTTGTAAGCAATTCCATATGATATTTTAAAATTTTCCCTAAGTTATTAATATTCGAAACATTGGTAAACCCAAAATAATGAATCGGTGAAACATAGTTGATTACCATTTGCAGATAGATACAACCAAAAGGAAACAGCAGCATAAGAAGCGCAGTAAGCCAAACATGAGGCAGTTTTGCGCAAAAATAGTGGTATACCAATATTCCTGCTGCTAAAACAACAGGCAAATAGATAAACGCAGGACGAAGTATCATTGCAAATCCCAATAATACAATAGCAAGCAGCAAATATGTTTTTTTACGGAGAGCAAGATAACGTTCCAGCGTATAGAAGATGGTTATAGCGCAGAAAATTGACAGTTCTTCTGTTAATATTGTGCGCTCATATTGAATAAACTCCAAATTAATTGATAGCAACGCGACCGTAATAGCAGGATAATATCTGTTTCGGGTTAGGTTATATAATAACCCATATATTTCAATAAAACCAATAATTGCCAAAACAATCTGCACGATAACAACTGCACGATAATGCATGCCACCAATATCAAATGGCAGCAAAAACAATGGATACCCCAACGTGCGCTGATAATTTCCAAAAGATGTTCCAGATAATATAGTATTTGTATAATGTACATATGTAGGAGAATCCGCATAGATAAGCGTTAGCGGATGTTGCGACAAAAGCAGCGCCTGCCCGAATATGACGCCAAATATGGATACCGTCCAACTTATTATTTTCGGTTTATCCTTCAACCAAAATTGCGTTTGCAGTCGATGTAACATACCATACAGCCAATTATCGAATATGTCGCCGAGGCGCATATTTTCGCGCCAATAATATTTTCTGGCGTCGATAATACCACCAACCAGCAGAGGCAGCCAACAGCGCCGCCGCAACACTTATATATAGTGTAGCGCTGCCCTGCAAAAATCCACCCGGCTGGCTGACGGTAATAGTAACTTTAGCGTAGGCGGGAACACCGCTTGTATCTACAATTTCCAGTATGGCAGTATATACTCCGGGATTGCTATATTGGTGTGTTAAAACCGGAATGGTCGTTATTTGTTTCGTTCCATCACCAAAATTCCAAATGTAGGTGGCTATTTGATCATTCGGAACTATTGTCGGCGAAACCGGCTGAGAAGCTGAGGCGTCAAAAGTAACGCTGTCGCCGGGGCTTATTGATTGTGAACTCACCGAAACTTTCGCAATCGGCAAACCCGCGACCACAAAAATCGGCACTGTAGTAACAGCGCGTGCGCCGCGGCTGTCTTGAACAATCAGCGCGACAAATCCTTTGCCGCCAAATGTAAACTGATGGGTTACAGTTTCACCCTGCGCCGTCGTTGTATCGCCGAAATTCCAAGTATAGGTTAAAGCATTGCCACTTTTCGCATAGGATCCGGCAGCAGTATAGGTTACGGATCCGCCAACAGTAACATATTCCGCATTAGATTTAGCAATTGCAACGGGAATATTTGAATATAATGCCGGAATAATCGTAATTTCTGCGCTATCAAAACTAGGATCAGAGTTGATAGGGTTGGAAGGATCGATTAGCTCTAAATGCACCGCATAACTGCCTGCTTTAGTATATGTGTGCGAGGATTGGAAACCTCCGGCAGAGGATCCATCACCAAACGTCCATACCCATTTGTAGACTGATATATCAATAGGTGTTGGTAAATTTGAAAGGTCTTCCGTAAAATGTATCGGAGCGCCAACCTGAAAATAGTTAACAAAAATACCCAGTGGTGTTGCGGCGGTTTCCGATGGTGTTTGCGGATATGATAGCGCTTGCTGCCCATTTGCTGTCATTGTGGCAGATGGGCCAATGCCGCACGCAAAAGCTGCCGCAGGGCCGATGGATATGCTGCGCAATCCGCCAAGGTGTATGGTAGTACGCCAAAAGCCAAATTCTGTTCCTACTAATGCAATAAGCGCAATGCATACAGCTGCCATCAGTTTAGTAAATGCGCGCATAAATCACTCTCACTCGTTATCATCATGATAATTATATTATGCGCTGTTACGCTGTTTTAGAAAATAGTACAGGACTATGGTGTTTTTTGGGGACACCCCAATCCCCGCGTAAGGGGCTTCCGCCCCTTACGTATCTCTGCCGCTTGTGTACCTCGCGGTGTGCAGACAATAAATTTTTTCATTAACGGTTAAGAACCGTAAATAATAACATCATTGGGATAAGACGCCGCTGGCAGCGCAACTACCGCTACAATTTTCCAATCTGCTAATTGCAGAATTGAAAGCGTATTGTTTTCGGAATCGGCGGCTATTAGCCATTTACCATCTGGGCTGGCTGCAACCGCATTACTATAGGCCCCAACCGGGATTTGCCGCACTATATGCATTGTATCACGATTTATGATGACTGCTTCGCCGCTGCCGGATACCGCAACCGCTAAATATTCGGTGTGCGGCACTATCGTTTCCAAAAGCGGCCGCGCGCCAACATAAACCGACGCCACCACCGTATTTGTTTGGGTGTCGATTTTTAGGACTCTGCCATAGGTGGTATCTGTAACATACAAGTAGCGTTGATCGGGATCCTCCACCATGCCATATGGCTCCGTTCCGGAAGTAACGGGGATTTTGCCGATTACTGCACGCGCAGATGTGCTGATAATATCGATGGAGCCGCCGGCAGGGCACGCAGCGTATAAATAGGCTCCATTTGGCGAAATAGATAATTGATGCGGGCCACCAGGAACCGGAATAGTTGCGATTGTTTTTAAAGTCGCAAGATTGATTACAGATACTGCAGATTCGCTGAAATCCGCTGAGTAAGCGGTTTTGCCATCGGGGCTGAACACAACATGTGTTGGCGAAACCCCTACCGGAACATCGGCAAGATATGTTTGCTGCGCCATATTAAAAATCCATATATCACTGCCATTGGAATTTGTTACCCACAATGTATCTGTTCCAGGTTGAATAGCCATACCGTGCGGCGCGCCATGAAATTGATATGAAACACCACCCAAAAAAGTAACCTGCCCAGATAAGGTATTCGCCACAGCTACTGTATACCCATGCAACTCCGAAGGAAGCGGCGCAGAAGAGGAAACGGTTGGTGAAACTGCTGCGCTGAGCGTTTTTAGTGCTTTTGGAAGATTATTTTGAGCCGTAAAGTGATAGCCGGCAAATATTATTGCGACCAGCGCAGCAAGGGTAAGCATGATGCGCCAAAATTGCGCATGGTGGCGAATAAACAGAGGCATCATGAAACTGCCTTTCCGGTCCTTTGCTTTTTATTTTATTATACGCCGTCAAAAGTTGTATGCGCCGGTAATCTGCATTGCATAGGAAACTTAGTTCATTTCAAGAAAGCTACAAAGTTCAAGGATTTTGCGTTGAACCTAATAGCAAACTTAGTTTAAAAGTTTACAAAACTTGCCTTAATTCAAACAAATGATAACCCAATTGCCATAATAGCATGCCAATTTTTTGCAGGATTTGCTCACGCTTTCCATACGGGATACTCAGGAGGTAAAGCCAGGAATGGCTATTCTAACGACAGCGCAGCTGCAAGAGCCAGGGATACGTAAGGGGCGGCGCCTGCCCCTTACGCGGGGTTTGGGGTGTCCCCAAAATATCTTTTTATAAACAATATTCTCAAGGAAATATTGGTAGCAAGGTGGCCACATATCGTTTATTTTAGAGCATACGTCGCGCGGTACACCTGAGGCCATGCAATCCGGTAGGGGCGACCCTTGCGGTCGCCCTTGCCACTCGGCAATCAATATTTCCCATCAGAAAATAAAATAAAAGAGATTTTGGGGACACCCCAATCCCCGCGTAAGGGGCTACCGCCCCTTACGTATCCCTGATTACGAAATATATCTTGTCCCTATTTAAAAGTGAAAGTTCATCAAAAAGCCCTTAAAGCCGCTGTGGCTTTAGTCCATGCGGATGCAAGAGCTTGCGTTGGCTTGAGCCAGAGGTTGTTATCTGGCTGAATCTGTGTTATCCTTAGGATGAAGTTTGGCGAAAAGAGGCGCAAGCCGAAGCCATATCCTCCTACCGGACGATACGACTTCATGATGCATTCTCCTTGCTGTACCGTAGGGCATACGGAAACAGACCAGTCTTGCACTGGCGTAACGCTTGGGGATAGAGGGGCCGCTGGCAGTAGGGCGTGAGTCTTGATGGTAAGCCCGCTGGCTGAACCAAGAATCTGCTTTGGCTTTAGCCTATGCAGAGTGTCAAAGATTTGGCTGGCTGACCAAAAGTTAAAGCCAGCCTTTCTGCTCGGCAAGTATAGCAGCCCCAACACGAGTATGCGATCCTAGTTTCTGCATAGAGGTAGACAAATAATTACGCACTGTTCCTTCGGTTAACGCTAAAGACGCCGCAATTTCTGCATTGCAAAATCCTTGCTGAACTAAGCGAAGCACATCCCGTTCACGCTCAGTTAAGGGATTATCACCTTCACTGAGAGCGCTAACAACTAAATTGGGATCGATAACGCGCTCACCGGCAATAACTCGACGAATTGCCGTAGCAAGTTGCGCAGCCGGGGCATCTTTTACCATGAACCCGGATGCGCCATTTTCCAATGCGCGGCGTAAGTAACCGGGCCGGCCGAATGTGGTTAGAATTAGAATTTTACACGAAGGCAGCGCCGCACGAAGCAGGGGAATGATATCAATACCTGTCATAACAGGCATTTCTATATCCAACAACGCAATATCCGGTAAATTTTTCACGGCTAAAGGAACAACCTCATCACCTCGCATAGCCTCAGCGACAATATCAATATCTTGCTCTCGACGCAAAAGCGCCACAAGCGCGCCGCGCACCATCGATTGATCTTCAGCTATCAATACTCGAATCATTTCAGTTTATCCTTCCCTTTTGTTCAATAAAAATGCGCGCTACGATGCTTTATGCAGCAATGGTATCTGTACAGAAATCTGAAAGCCGCGCCGAGGCAGTGAACCATATTCGCATTGGCCATTCAACGCAGCGACACGCTCCTTCATACCATGCAAACCATACCCGGATTGTAAATTTGTAAGAGCAGTTCCAACGCCATCGTCACTGATAGTCAAATGAACGTGTTCAGTATTATTGCTGATTGTGATGGCGCATTGTTTGGCTTTACTATGCCGCACCACATTCGTTGTACCTTCTCGTACCACCCAAGTCAATACATTTTCAACCGAAGCTGGCAAAATAGCAGCAGGATTAATAATACTGCATTGAATACCGGCGGCATGCAACAAAGACGCTGTCCCTTGCAATTCATTGGATAATGATGATTGGCGGTAACCGGATACCGTTTCACGAACTTCGATTAACGCAGCTCGCGCTGATTTTTCAATATCAACTATTTCTTGCTGCGCTTGCTGAGGATCTTCAGAAATAAGCTGTTTAGCAAGTTCGCTTTTCAACGTTATCAAGGAAAGTGTGTGGCCGAGTAAATCATGTAAATCGCGAGCAAATCGCAATCGTTCCTCGGCGACAACTAAATGAACAATTTCACGCCGCGCTATTCGTAATTCATAATTGATAATAATGGTTCGAATAAATGACATTGTTGTTATTCCTACCACTGCTATCAAGAAAAAATTTTGCGCTATATCGACGCCTGATATAGGGATAAATAGTTCAGTGATGAATGATAAAAGCAAAAGCGCGCCTATCTCTATGAGAGCGGCGCGTAATGGACGTACTCTGCTGGATAAAGCAGCGCTGGTAAATATAAAACTTCCTGCACCCATAGCCCCTTGAGTAAGTGTAACTGCAATGGCGCAACCTATTAGCAGACCAAGAAAAATAATTTGGTTGCGTAGTGCGTTCTTTGATATTTGTAAGGAATTAAAAGAACGCAGTGTTTTTGTCAATTGTACAGATCCACGCCAAGTTGTTAAGCCATACAAGAAAACAAATAACAACATGGTAAAAATTTGCAGATCAGAGTTAAATGAATGCGGTTTCTGTAAAAGAATTACACTCACGGGGATTAAGAATGGCAACCACATTAACCAAAGTCCCCAAAGAAGCAACGGTGAGCTAGCAGGAAGTAATTCATTTTTCAGTGATGTATCTAGTTTATCCATACATGTTACACATTCTCATTGGATTTTTGTAGCTTTAGGAGCCATCAATATTACTATGATAGCAAAGATTACTGCCCACATTAGTAAGATCCAAGCACTATACCATGTTGGAAATTGATTATTAGCAATATGCCAACCAAGGTTAGCTGCCTGATATGTTGGCAATAATTTTCCAATACGCAAAATTGATTCCGGTAAAATTGCCGGTGGCACCCATAGGCCACCTAATGCGGATATCACTTGGTATATACCAAAAGTAACACCAAACGACGCTTCAGAATTTGTAAGGTACCCTAAGACAACTCCAAGAATCGCAAATGGCCAAACACCTATCCACATAAGCAGCGCCATTGCTATCCACAAATGAGCCGGCAGGGATACACCATGCGCTATCACAGCAGTTAAATATACTAAAATCATTGCCGGCAAAGCAAATACAATTGCTACAATCATGCGTCCTATTAGTATCGATCGCAGAGGAATAGGGAGTAATTGCAGATGCTTAGTCCATCCATTACTTCTTTCAAAGGCAATACGCGGACTTGTGGCAACCAGGCACGACCAAATTCCACCAAAAACCGCCATTGAAACCATTATCTCAATGTTGCCAGATAATGTACCGGGTTCATGCGGAGATGAACCAAACAATCCGGCAAATAGCAAATAAAATCCGATAGGCGCTATAACTGCTATAGTTGAATAAAGCGGATCCCGCACTGTTCGCAGGGACTCCAAACGAATATATTCTTTCATTGCGCTGCTCCTTTATGAATGAGTGAGAGAAAAATATTTTCAAGGTTACCTTTGGTGATAGTTATATCCTGCCATGAACACCGGCTTGTAATTAAGGCTTGAATTGTGCTGTCAGCGTCTGTTGTATGCAAAGTTATCCGTTGGTTTTGTTTTTCATAGCGCTGTACGCCGGGAAATTGTGTAAAATCAAAGTCACTAGCATCAGAGGATGTAAAAATCATTTGTTTTCCGCCATATTGCTGCTGAATATCTTGAATCGTACCGTCAATAGCAATGCGGCCGGAATGAATAATTACCACCCTTGAGGCAAACGCTTCGGCTTCCTCCAGATAGTGTGTTGCAAACAATATAGTATGACCGGCGTCAGCATAACTACGCATACTCGTCCAGAATTCTCGACGGGATTCAACATCCATCGCGGAGGTTGGTTCATCCAGCAGCAGCAAATCCGGATTGCCGGCAATTGCCATTGCAAACTTTACTCTTTGAGATTGCCCACCAGATAATCGATCTAACCGCCGATTCGCAATTTCATGTAATCCGGCAATATCCATCAAAGCAGATTTTTCAAGCGGAGTAGGATGAATATTGCGAATAAAATCTAAAAACTCACCAACGCGAATCCCCTGTATCATTTTTCCTTCTTGCAGCATCGCGCCAACTAAGCTGTGTTGAATTGCTTTTTTAGGCTCTATGCCAAATATCTGAATAGATCCAGATGATGGGGATAATAATCCAAGAAGCATATTAATTGTCGTTGTTTTACCGGCTCCATTTGGGCCAAGCAAAGCAACTGTTTCACCGCGTTTAATCGTAAGTTGTAATCCATCCACAGCCTGCGTTGCGCCAAATGATTTGGAAATATTGCTCATAGTAACTGCATCTTCTTGCAGTATTTTTGAAGCATGCGCAAAATGATCTGAGGCTACAAAAACATCACTCATATCAACTATGTTCCTTTCTCAATATAGTTTAGCGTTCTAAATGGGATTTTTAATTACAAATCTCTATTTAAGTTAAACAAGTAAATATCCTAATATAATTATAAAAATATTTCTTCGAGATGCGTAGTGCCATGTCTCATGAGATCGAGATGACAAATATCATATCCGGAATAATTTCTGCACAGAATGCGGTAAAAGAAGAGTTTGTACTTTGCGAAATTTACCCTACTATTTAGCGAATAAAGGAGGAAGCATGTCGCTCATCATAGGGCAAAAATGTACCGAATTTTGCCAATAATAAGAAAGAATTTGTATCTTTGCGATTGAGGCGCCAGATAATCTGAGGAATAAAATACGCACGGGAATTATGCTTTTGCACAAATCCCGCGCGGCAATATCAACACGAACTATGGTTGAGATGAAGGAATTTGATTCGTTGCCATAGCGTTAAAAATATTCGTTGTTAACGCTTGTATGCTGGCATTCCCGTGAAGCAAATGCGGTGTAGCTCCCGGAGGACTTAATCCATCCAGTCCCCAACCCCACCAAATACTCCCGGCGTCGAAAACTAACGCGCCGGATGGCGCATAGTAATAACCGGTAGAGGCCAAAATTGTATGTTTATATGCGTCAACAACCGGAGATTGAGCCAGGATCACTTCATTTTTAGGAGTAAAGCCGTTATTTACGACTCCATCAACTTCGTAACCAAGCAAGCCGCCTTTAATATGCTCACCGGGATATAACCCAGTGCCAGTTAAAAACAAGCTGCTGGCGGCTGTTTGAGAAACTACCCAATCAGGCGCATATTTTCCAGGAGTAAAATAAGATAAATACATTAATCCCATTAATGCATTTTCCGGACGTTTAATCAAAGTATCACGCCACATAGTTGTCACTAAACTTGGCTGCTTAGCATAATATGGATCTAACTTTAATTGTTCTGAAAAAACAGGTACATTCGATTTTACTTTATAAGAGACAAACAACCGATCTTTATTTCCATGCATATCAGGCAGATAACGAGATTGCCAATAGCAATCATTTGCGCCTAAAAATGCAAAACTTACCCCATCTTTTACCGCAGTTTCCGCTCCGTCTCTCATGGAAACTGTCCAATATTCATCATGACCCATAATTATAACGGCTTTATGATTCAGCATCAATTGCGGATTTTCGGATAATGCAACATCTGTTGTATATGTAACGTTATAGCCGCTGCGTTCTAAAAAGCGAATTGTGCCGATCTCAAAATCAAAAAGGGAGCCGGCTCCGTCATCCGCCCAATATGGTCTGTTAAAAGACACAACCGGTGCACGATCAAAGGAATTAGTTTCATCGCCAGGAATGCTTGATTTTGTGGCATGAACATACGTACTGTATCCGCCCCAATAGTTATAGGCTTGATCCGTATTTGTAGGATAATCTACCAGAAAAGTTGAATGTGATGAATCATTACGAACAATCAAAGTGGCAAAAGATTCCGCAAAAATACCTGGCTGATGTGAAACAAATTTCAGTAAATAAACGCCACTAAGCCAATCAGCATTGACTTGCAGCTGATATGAGATTTTCCAATTTGCGTCAATAGTATGTGTACTTGGGGTAATAACGCAGGATTTACAATTAATTAATCCTGGTCCTGGATACCAATACCCCTGGGCAAGGGAAGTTAATTGTGGAGATTGAGTAACAAATTTGCCGCCTAACCCATTATACCACCCTAATCGATACACCTGAATAATGTATTTTACAGACGCTGGTGAACTTACATAAACTGGAACATTACCACCTGGAGTAATAGATGAGACACCGAGATAATCCTGAATAAAATTCATCCTTGCGCCTTTATCAAGCATCCATGCGCTAGTGCCTGGCAAAGCATTTTCCTGAGCAATAATTGGTGAATTATCAATCGGTGGAATTGTTGGCATTGCTGTTTTTACAATTGATGTATTTGGTAATATATCTGAAGATCCAGTATTCCAAACTAAAAAAACAACAGTTAGCACGGAAATAATTAAACTAAACGATAAAATAACTGTAATAACTTTTTTATGTTCTTCGATTTGAGTTTTAAAGCTCATATTGCTTTTAAGTACCCCTTGACGCCATACATTAAAATAACCTAATTTGGTAAAGCAAATAATGGAAGTTACAAACAAATTTTTCCTCGACGCGCCTTAAATTTAACAAAGATATTTATTTAGACGCCGCCTTAAGCAAAACAAATTGTCAGTTTGTGGAAAATCTTCTTATTTAGCTTTAGCGATGATATTGTATCATGCTTCTATTAAAACTGACTTGCAAGCCACTACTTTCAGGACAAATTGCCAAAATATCTCATTTTTGTACCATTTGGATACTACGCAGAGCTACATCATCGGGCACAGTGATATTTATTGTATAGCTGCCAATGGCATTTGGTAAAACCCAACGCACTTTTCCATCCTTGGATTTTTTATCGGTTTGCGCTGCTTCCAGCAGTTTGACAGGATCAATATTTTGAATAAGGGCTTTATGCTCGAACCGGCGAATATGAGCAATTAACTGATTTTGCCGCGCTAATTGTTCCGGAGCCAAAAGGCCAATCTGCACAGCTATGTTTCCTTCGATTTCCATTCCGGCAAACACTGCTTCACCATGCAGCAATGCAGAGAACTCTGTAACCGATTCTAAAGCGTGACCAATTGTGTGGCCATAATTCAGCGCCATACGTACATCAGCTTCGCGCTCATCTGCCGATACAATTGCCGCTTTAAACGCAACGGTATCGCCGATAACCTGTTCAAGCAATCGAGAGTTCTTATTTGCGCAATTTTCATGCCCATTTTCTAATGTTTCAAACAGTGGCTTATCTCCAATCATTGCGCATTTAACAATTTCGCCAAATCCCTCATTATAGATGCGTTCCGGTAAAGTAAGCAGCAAATCAGGATCAATTATGACTGCGCGGGGCTGATAAAAGGAGCCAATCATATTTTTAAATGCGCCAAAATTTACTCCTGTTTTCCCGCCAATTGAAGAATCAACTTGAGCCAATAATGTTGTTGGAATATGAATAAGCGGGGTTCCACGAACGTATGTTGCTGCTGTAAAACCAGCCATATCACCGATAACACCGCCGCCCAGCGCAATAATTGCTTCAGATCTTTCATGTTTGCGCGATAGCAGGTCTTGATATATTTTTTCAACTGTTTGTAATGTTTTATTGCTTTCACCCGAAGGTGTAACCACTATTTGTGTGTCACAATTATGCTCTTGAAAAAGCGTCTTTAAGCTTTCTGCGTACAGAGCATGGGTATGTTCATCACATATAAGAACGCACCGGTGCGGTAATTGCAGTTCAGAAAAGATAATTTCTGCAGAGCGGCGCAATATTCCCCGCTGAATATAAATCGGATAACTGCCGGATGCTGTTTGCACGCGCACAATTCGTAACGAAGATTCCGAGCGATCCAGCGCGCCGCGAGCAATTAGCTTGCCTAAAATTGCGTCTGCCACCATTTGCGGACTATTATGATCAGTCTCAATCATGGTGTCCATTTGCTGATAATATGCCTTGCGATTTGCAAATTGCTGCTGCACTGCCGCTAAACCGCCATTACGAAGCAGCGGCCTGTGCTCACTTTGGTCTTTTATTCTGGCGTATAGAACCAACGGATCAGCCATCAACGCAATCGATACCCCATTATTTGCGATAAAATCTCTGTTTTCCTCACTTATAACTGCGCCGCCGCCGACAGATACTACAATATTTGAGTGATTTGCCGTTGCATACAATGCGCGCGATTCTGCCAAGCGAAAATAGGTTTCACCCCGCTCAAAGATTGAAGCAATGGAAGTTTGCTCAACTCGCTCTATTTCTTGATCTAAATCCAGCCACTTCCAGCCTAGTTTTTCAGCTAATATGTTGCCAACGGTTGTTTTTCCGCTTCCCGATGGGCCGGTTACATATATTCTAGTATTACCATTATGCGCCATAATATCCTGCTTCTCAATGAACCAAAGAGAACACGCCGGAACAACAGGTATGTTCTCTTTACGTTAAATATACACTTCAGTTAGTAAGCTTTGGCAAAAATCGCCCACTTATCAGCAGGTTTGCCGCAATACACACAGGTACCGCTTTTCGCTTTCACAGATTTTTCAAAAGGTAAGCAGCGGATAGTTGCTTGCAACTTTGCTTTTATTTCCGCTTCACAATCTGCTGAACCACACCACCAAGTTTCAACAAAACCAAGCTTTTCGCGATCAGCAAATTTTTCACTCAATTCCGTAAAGTTCGCAGCCTGATAGGTGCGAGATTTGCGAAAATCCAGCGCTTGATTAAAGAGATTCTGCTGAATTTCCTCAAGGGTTCGATTCAATTCCGATAGTACAGTTTCGCGAGCAATTCCAGCTTTTGCGCGATTATCGCGGCGCGCCATGATCACTTGATTTTTTTCAATATCTTTTGGTCCAATTTCTAAGCGAATAGGAACACCGCGCATCTCCCAGTCGTTAAACTTATATCCGGGAGTTTGCTCGCGCCAATCGCTTTTCGCGCGTACTCCAGCGGCAGTCAATTCTTGCAGTAACGAATCTACCGCTTCCTGTACTATGACCCGTTCGGCTTCTTTACGCCAAATTGGCACAACAACTACCTGAATTGGAGCAACTTTAGGGGGCAGGCGTAACCCATATTGATCGCCATGAGTCATAATAAGCGCGCCAATCAGCCGGCTGGAAGCGCCCCAAGATGTTGTCCATACCAATTTCCTCTGTCCATCTTCATCTAAAAACTGGATGTTAAACGCTTTTGCAAAATTCTGTCCGAGATTATGCGATGTGCCGGCCTGTAATGCTTTACCATCACCCATCATTGCTTCAATACAATAGGTGCGCAGTGCTCCGGCAAACCGTTCCGAATCCGATTTTTGTCCGCGAAGCAATGGAATAGCGAGTTCTTTTTCAACAAAATCAGCATAAACTTCATGTAAAATTTTAAGCGTTTCTTGTTCTGCGTCTTCTTCTGTTCGGTGCGCAGTATGGCCTTCCTGCCATAAAAACTCTGAAGTACGCAGAAAAGGTCTGGTGCGTTTCTCCCATCGCACAACATTTGCCCATTGATTGTAAAGCAGTGGTAAATCTCTGTAGGATTGTACCCATTTTGCATAAAAGTGACCAAATATTGCTTCAGACGTGGGGCGCACAGCTAAAGGTTCGGTTAGTTTTTCATTGCCGCCAACTGTAACCACTGCCAATTCGGGAGCAAAGCCTTCCACATGTTCAGCTTCTCGTTCAAAGAAACTCATGGGGATAAATAAAGGCATATAGAGATTTTCGTGGCCGGTAGCTTTAATGCGCATATCTAATCCACGCTGAACAGCTTCCCATAAGGCATAGCCATAAGGGCGAATAACCATACAACCGCGAACAGGCGAATCGTCTGCTAACTCTGCTTTACGCACGATATCGTGATACCACGCTGAAAAATCATCTTTATCAGCAAGATCTTCCACAAATTTGGCTTCATCTTCCGAAGGTAGATTTTGCGGCTGCGCTGTTTGTTTTTTAGCCATACGTTAATAAAGACTCCCATCTTTCATGTGTATTTCCAGGGCATAAAAAAACGCCCTAGGAATACATCAAATATTATTCCGAGGACGACAATAAAAAAAGCCGTGGTGCCACCCCGATTGGAACGCAAACGCAGTTCCCGCTTTTACCGCTGGTATCCGGCGCGGACCGGCAGTTATTGAATTAACTGGAAAGTTTCGGCGGGTTCAGTAAACGACGGCTTGCCGGCTTTCATCACCCCGGCTTTCTGGAAAGCTCTGTTTACGTATTGCTCCGAAATATGCTCTTCTTGCATATTTACTATATCATGTTAAGAAGGATGTGTCAACAAAAAAGGATATCTCAACAAAACCCAGCATTTTTGTGATATCCTAGAAATGAGGGTTATACATAGGTCCTTAATCGATTGCAGATCATCCATATTCCATGGTAACATAGAAACCTAAAGGTAGGTCAATATGCCGACCAAACATCTCGATCTTTCAATCAGAACCTATGTGTGTGAACACTGTGGGTTGGTGATAGATCGGGATCTGACGCTGCTTCTCACTTGAAGTGGCTCTATACCGCCAGTTCGGCGGAAATCGACGCCTGTGGAGAGTTCGTAAGTCCCCGAGTGCTTGCACGTGTGGCTGTCTCAAAGATGCAGGAAGAAAACACTGAAGAAGACAGCGCTTATGCGCTGTCCTATTTGAGTAAGTTTTTCAGAACGGTTATACTGAACACTGAAATACTGTTTCCGGTTTAACATCATATTGTACTGAGTTCGTTAAAAACGTAAGACACTGTGCAGAAAAAGCAAGTAAAACGTTCAGGCAGATTTCAAGAATCTTATCATTAACACACTTTTTGGAGTATTTTCTCCTTATTTTTGTCTATCTGCAAAAATTGAACGCACCAATATTTCAAATTCAGAACTATCATGTGTTCATAAATGCCGGAAACATGTATAACTCTTGAATCCAATCTATAAAAGAGAAACTTATGTCTGAAATCGTTGAAACACCTAAAACTTCCGCTCACGCCACACCCCCGAAAGATCGAGACGCGCTGCTGCGACAGGCAGAACAAATCATCAGCAATGTTCTGCGCGGAGGCGTACTGCTCAGCGCAGGAATCATTTTTCTTGGCTTGTTGCTTTTGTTAGTCAAAGGACAGGGGAATGGAAATTTCCCCCATACGATACCTGGAACATGGCATAGCATTTTAGAGCTAAAACCCTACGGTATTATTGTTTTGGGGTTGATAGTACTGCTATTTACCCCGGTGTTGCGTGTAATGGTTGCAGTCATTGCATTCGCAATTGAAGGTGACAGACAATATGTTGCCATTACCTTATTTGTTTTAATAATATTGCTATTCAGCATTGTTGTTCTTGGAGCTTTATCAAATTCAAATGTAACCGCTCATGAAAACGCTTCTAATCTATTATTTTTCTCACTTATTTTTGGGTCATCACTTGTCGCGGGTTTAATTGGCGCGCTCGTTGGTTTAGGCGGAGGTGTTTTAGTAGTGCCGATATTAACTTTGGCGTTTCATATGCCAATTAATATCGCTATCGGCGCTTCTATAGTTTCCGTCATAGCAACTTCAAGCGGCGCGGCTGCAGCATACGTGCGTGACCATTTAACCAATTTGCGGGTAGGCATGTTCCTGGAAATTGCCACAACATTAGGGGCAATTACCGGTGCGCTCATTGTGGCGATTATACCAACACAAGCGCTATATGTCATTTTTGGTGTTGTCTTACTTATCAGCGCGGCGCCATTAGTAATAAAACTTGGTGAAGAGTTGCCGCAGAATGTTACAAATGATCGATTTGCCAAACGGCTTTCCCTTGCAAGCACCTATCCCGACGCAAAACTTGGGGTTGTAGAATATCAAGTTACCCATGTTCCCGCAGGATTTTCCATGATGTATGTAGCAGGGTTAATCTCTGGTTTATTAGGAATAGGAAGCGGGACATTTAAGGTTTTAGCAATGGATACTGCAATGAAGCTGCCGATGAAAGTATCTTCAACCACCAGCAATTTTATGATTGGTGTGACGGCTGCCGCCAGCGCAGGAATATATTTTCAGCGCGGAGATATCGACCCAATGATAGCGGCTCCGGTTGCATTAGGTGTTTTAATTGGCGCATTAGTAGGAGCAAAAACCCTAACAAAACTATCCAACAGCACGATCCGTAAAATTTTTGTGCCGGTTCTTGCCATAGTTGCGATAGAAATGCTGCTGCGCGGATTATTTAATATTTAAGAATAGAATCCGGATGTAAACAAGGCATGAGATAGAATATACATCTACTCATGCCCAGCCATTAGATATATTTTTGAATTACTTTAAATAAATCCATCAAATTAAATGGTTTTATAAGACAATCATCTGCGCCTAAATTTTCCGCAAAATCTTTTGCGCGGTGTTCTGCAGTAAACAAGATAATAGTGACATAATCTCTTTTACCGGTCGCAACAAGTTTATTGATAAATTCCGCCCCCCCCATCATCGGCATTCGCAGATCCAATAAAATAATGGTTGGAAGTATATTTTCAATAATGTTTAAAGCTTCTATACCATTGAGAGCTTTTAAAACTTTAAAACCTTCGTCTTCCAGAATCGATTTTATAAGATTGAGAAGTTCGGTATCATCCTCAATAATGAGAATAGTTGTTTCCGTTTTTTGAAATTTTCCACCACTTGGAGCAGGCTGCAAAAACAATCGAGTCATAGCTACTGCCATAGTAAATACTCACTTTCTTAGTGCGGGCAAAGAAAACCAAAAAGTAGTTCCTCGGCCTTTTTGACTAATTACGCCGATATCACCGTTGAGTTCTCTGATAAAAGATTTTGCCAAAAACAATCCTAAACCCATACCTGTTTGTGATCCATTGATGACCGGTGTATTTTGTGCTTTTTGAAATTTCGTCCATATTCGGCCCATATCTTCTGCAGGAATACCGGGACCGCGATCTATTATTTCGCAAAAAATGCGCTGAGATTCGGCGCGAGTTAATCGAACACGAACTTCATTTGCTGTTCCGGAAAATTTAAAAGCATTTTCCAGTAAAATAACGACCACTTGGCGAACACGGTCAACATCTATCAACGCTCTGGATTCTAAATATTGAGGAATATCAACCTGAATCGAATTTGAACTATGTATCGTTAACATTTCTTGCACAACATTCCGAATTAACTGTGCTACATCTGCATCTTTCATGCGAAACTGAATTTGTTTTTTATCAATATACGTCACATCAAGCATATCACCTACCAAGCGATTTAGCCGATCAATATATTCGTCGGTTTGCTTAAGCATACCAATCATAGTAAATACAAAATTTCGAGAAACCTCACTTATCCTTTCCACATTTTCATCATAAAAACGCTGAATACGCCGAATAGCAAGTTGTGAGTTTCCTTTAACTAATGCAGCGGGAGTACGGATTTCATGGCTTGCTATACCAATAAAAGCATCAAGTTGTTCATTGATTGCCCGCAAAGCTCGTTCTTGCGCGATAGATTCCTCATATTCACGGCGTAAACGGCTCCACTCAAAAAAAATACCTGCTAAATGCGCCGCGGTTTTTGCCTTAAAAAGTTCATTTTCGGTGACACTCTCATTACTGACAGAAATACCTAACACTCCAACTGTTTCACTATTCATCACAATCGGTGAAACAATAGTTTGAGTCATATAACGAATTATTGGAGAATTATAAATAAATTGTTTGCCTTGCATAATTAAATCAATATATTCTGTTGAAAACAAATCGGAAATATCTTGCCTCTCAGTTAATTTTAACCATTTCCGCTCTTGTTCAGAATCAAGGCCTACAATATAAACTGGCATAAATTTACCTTCTTTAAACGCAGCAACACCTATAACAGAGAACCCGAGTGTATTACGAATAATATCAAGCACATGCCGAATTATTAAATTTTCATCTTCCGATGTATCTGCCGGAACCTGAGTAATCTCGGTTGTTTCAATATAATTTGCAACTTGGACAAATGCATTAAAGGAATTTTGTAATCTGTTTTCATCCAGTTTCTTTTGTGTGATATCACTCATGAACATAATAGCGCCAAGAATATCCCCATTCGTATTCTGAACAGAGCCACCATATAAATTTAAAATAACATCACTGCCGATAAAATTACGTAATATTACTAAATCTTTTGGTTCTTTACCAGAAATTTTCTCTCCTCGAATGGCTTTTACCCATGGCCAATCCTGCTCTGGCAAAACAGCGCCATTAATATCGCGAATATTCAGCATTTTACCGCGATCAAATAAAGACAAATTTTCAAATCCCGGTACAATATCTGTTTTTAATATTCGATTAAATTCTTTATTAGCATATTGGATCATACCTAAATGATCATACATTACTACACCTAAACCAATACTATCAACCATAGATTGAATAAATGAATCTGGTACAATTGTTTGTAGGTTTGCGTCTTTAGGGAACGCTTCAAACATTTCAGTGTATAACTGCGGTAAAGAAGAAGAAATATCAATAATTCTGCCATAGAAGCCCAAAATTTGCTTATCTTCAAACATCGGATAAACTCGGAATATAACTGGATTATATTTTTGAGTTGGTGATATCATATGCACAATAATTTCTTGTTTAGTTTGCATTTGCGCTGCTTTTTGAAATATACGCAATATTTTCGTTTGATCAAAAATATGAAAAACATGCAGCCATTTATCACGTAATAAAGTTCCCGGAGCAACACTCGTATAAGCCAGCCATGGCTCTATCTCAGAAGTTAAATGCAAATCCAGTGATGCCTGCCAATAAATATAATCAACCGGAATATCCGACAACACATGTTTCGGGAATCGTGCGTCATCTTTCATACCCAACAGCCTTCCATTGCTCATTCCAGTTTCAAATTCGATTTAAACCATATGCGGCTTTAGAAAGGTGATCTTTCCTTGATATGTATGTGATCGAAGCACTTCAAAGCGCCGCATAATTCAAACTTTATGGGACTCCATACTATTATACCATAAATTTTTTGAATTTGCGGCGTTTATTGTGAGGTTTTTTTCTAAGGTTTCAACTACTCACTTTTTTGGGATTCCAGCCATCTTTCTGCGTCTATTGCAGCTTGGCACCCGCTTCCGGCGGCTGTAATTGCTTGCCGATAGCGATGATCTATTACATCACCGGCAGCAAATACCCCCGGTATATTCGTCATCGTGTGCTGATACTGCTTTATATAGCCTTGTTCATTCAAATGAACAATATCGGAAAATAATTCGGTGTTCGGCTTATGTCCTATCGCTATAAACAAACCATCAATAGGTACATTTGAAACGGTATCGGTAGCTACATCACGTACAGTCAAACCTTCAACCTTATTTTCGCCAAGAACATCTTCAATAACAGTGTTCCAGCGAATACTTATTTTGGGATTCTCTGAAACGCGCTTTTGCATTATCCGGCTGGCGCGAAATGAATCACGGCGATGAATCATCGTTACATGCGACGCAAATCGTGTTAAAAACAACGCTTCTTCCATCGCGGTATCACCACCACCAACTATTGCCACTTCTTTATTGCGAAAAAATGCGCCATCACAGGTAGCGCAAGCGCTTACGCCATGCCCATTCAGCCGTTGCTCATTCGGTAAATTCAGCCATAACGCGCTAGCTCCGGTAGCTATAATTACGGTTTCCCCATATACCGGTTCGTCTTCATCTTCCAATGTTACCGCAAAGGGCCGTTTAGAAAAATCTACCTTAGTTGCATCTACCGGCCGCATCTCGGCGCCGAATCTTTTCGCTTGCTTTTCCATAACCTCCATCAATTCAGGACCCATCATTCCATTTTCAAAGCCGGGAAAATTTTCAATTTCAGTTGTTATCATCAATTGCCCGCCATATTGCCGCCCCTGCACAACCAGTGTTGTTAAATTTGCCCGCGCGGCATAAATTGCCGCTGTATACCCCGCAGGCCCGGAGCCGATAATTACGGTATCGTATATCTTTGTCATTAGTTTTCCCTCTTAAAGTAATTTTATGCTTATTCAGGCAATATATGCCGCGAAAAAAGTATTTTGCTGTACATTTTTCACTTTTGGCACAGAATATTTTGATTTGCTGCTATAACTACTATAGCAATCTCCAAAATTTCCCATATACCACATATTATAATATACCCATGGGGGGTATTGATTAGATGAATCATTTCTTATTTTTCCTCAATCTCCCTTCAAACGGTTGCATATCTCCGGCGAAATAACCATATTTGTACCAAGCGATCCAAAGATGATCAATTAGTACGCAAAAAGAGATTCGGCAAAATCTGTTTTGCGAATCTCTTCTATTTTGATTAAAAATTATTTGGACTGTCAGCTTACTATTGGCCAGATTTTCAGCAATGCGGCAAAAACTGATCTGTAAACATCGCTGCGTAATCCGGTGGGCTAGTTAATGGCTTATTATTCGCGTCAGTCAAAGCGCCAACACGATATAGAAGCGTGGGAAATCCGGTCCACATCGACAAAGTTTGTGTTCCCCAGCACTTTGAGTTATCTAAAAGATATTGACTTTGAAATTTCTGACTGTCTTCCGCAACCTGCACAGACGCAAATTCGGTGTTATTAATGCCACCGGCAGCTTTCACAAAGAGATCTGCGCTTTGCGCAGGATGCTGTGCGGCATACGTATAGCCTTCGGAGGTAGCCGCTAAAAAGCGCCGAACAATATCCGGATGATTTTTTATCATTTGCTCGCTGGTAATCAATACCGGAGAATAGAAATCCGGCACACCGTAATCCTGCAAGCTGAACATATTCAGTTTAATGCCGGCGTCTTTTGCCATTATGCCTTCAACTCCCTGATATATCCATACAAAATTGAAGTGACCGGTTAAAAGTGACGACACATCAGCGTTATTCACAACAACTGAATTATAGCCAACTGATGCGGCGCCGTCATTTGCCTCCATAATATCTATGACCGCTTGTTCCGCTGGATCTCCGGAACTGGCAAAAGTTTTACCTACGAACTGCGCTGGTCTGGTTATTCCGGAACTGGCTAATGTTGCCATCGCCGAAGTATCATGCTGCATTATTGCTGCAATAGATACAATTGGCAAGCCTTGAGCACGATCTATTGCAACAGATTCTTCAAAACTGATTGCAAAGTCTGCTTGGCCGGTTGCAACGAGTGTTTCGGGATATACCGAACCATAAGGTAAAAGCTGTACATTCATATTTTGCTGCTTATAATACCCATTAGCTAATGCGGTATAAATCCCCGTGTGATTGGTGTTTGGAATCCAGTCCAGGGCAAGTTTTACTGTTGTTGGTGAACCAGGTGTAGATGTGGTAGAGGTTGCCGGTCCGCATGCGCTGAAAAGCAGCAGTGAAGCTGTAGAAAGCATAAGCAGTCTAACGGCGATTGAGCGAAAAAATGATTTCTTCATGATGTATTAACCTTTTAGTTTTTATAGATAATGGCTATAGGAAGTATTTTGTCATAAACAGCAGTAGCATGTACTGCCATTCATATGGCTTACTCCAGCAGCGCATTAGTAAAATATGAATCTGCTTTTTCAGGTTTATTAATTATTCTATTTTCAGTTAGAAACACAATAAACCGCTCCCATACTTGGGCGTCTTGCATACCCCACTTGCTTGTGGCCAATATATGCGCACTAACATGCCGTTGACTGGCTAAAGCAGCGTCGATATTGTTATATAGTTTTCCGCCGGCGGATGGCGCAAGTTTTAAGATATCTTCCAGTGAATATTCCGGCCGGTTTGCAGCAAACAGATATCCGCGGCGCAAGGCGCGCATAAACCGTTTTGCCTTAGCAATATTATCACTGTTTTCCAAAAAATCTTCCCGGCAGATCAGATTTGGCGCATAGTAATTTGGAACACCATAATCATTTGGCGCAAACAAAATGATATCTCTGTCATCAGACATTGCTTCAGCGCCTTCTATGCCATCATAAATCCATAAAAAATCCGCTTCATCACTGCGGAGAACATCAAAAGACGCAAACCGCACAAGCGAAAATTTTATTTTGGGAGTTTTAATCCCATCATTATGAATCATTGCCGCAATAACAGTTTCTTCAAACACATTATGGCCAAAACCTGCATAGCGCTTATTTTGGAGATCTGCCGGCCGTGTTATTCCGGATGATTTCAGCGCAGCTAGTGAAGAATTATGCTTTGGAAGCACCGCCGCGACAGATTTCAACTTGGTTCCGGCGCTGCGTTCTATGGCTGCTGTTCCCGCAAACGCAAAAGCAAAATCAGCTTCTCCGCTAACAAGCACTTGCGTTACAAATTGTTCTCTCCGCGGCGGTATAACCACGGCGTTAATCTGTTCATCTGCCATATATCCTTGTGAAATAGCGCTAAACAATCCGGAATGGTTTGCGTTCACTGCCCAATCCAGCGCAATAGTTACGGTATCCATTACAAAAGTCCTCCTCGATTCAGCTTGCTATATGTATTTCTAGGGACCTGAGCCTAAAAAAGGAATGCAAGAATCGGGGGCGCACCCCGGCTCCGTCAAGAGTCTTACTAACTCCATCTTCTCTGGCTGCATGCGATATATCTACTCAGGTCTATAATAAATGCAAACAGTTTGTTACTGTTTTTGCGCTCACATTAATTCATCGGCCCTCCTTTTTGTTTTAGAATTCGGTTTAAAATTCATGGCTTAATCTGATAAGCCTTTGCTACGACGCTCAGCATAAAACCAAGGCACAGTCAGCCGCTCTATTCCCATTACCGAAACAAACAGCGCCACACTTATCAATGCTGTAACCAACACAGCGCCAATAACAAGATCGATTCGGAATGCGTGCTGACTATCCAGCATATACACGCCTAATCCTTGGGTAGAGCCGATATATTCGCTAAATATTGCGCCTATTACCGAATAGCTGATGGCAATCCGTATCCCAGAGAAAAATGACGGCAGCGCACCGGGTAAACGTACCGAGCGAAAAATCCGCCATCGGCCGGCGCCAAAAGTTCGGTACAGCCTGATGAGGTCTGGATCGCTTGCGCGCAATCCATCTAACCCGGCAACGGTAACAGGGAAAAAACAGCTGAGCACAATGACAATAACTTTAGCGCTCAGGCCAACCCCAAACCAAAGCTGCAGCAACGGCGCAATTGCAACGATGGGAATGCTTTGCGATGCAACAAATATTGGATATAATCCCCGTCGCAGCGCCGGAACAAGATCTAGCAGCATTGCGCTTACTGCGCCAAACAGCAGCGCCCAGCCAAAACCAATAGCGGTTTCATATAGGGTGGTATTTATTGCAAGGCGCAGATTATGCCAGTTTTCAACTGTCACCTGAAATACATGCACCGGCGACGGCAATATAATTGGGTTTATTCCGCCCCACACCGCATACCCCTGCCAAATAGCAAACAACAGCAGCAAAGTAAATGCCGGCGCGGCAACGCGAACAACCATCGAATAGAGAATCTTTCCACTTAGCCGTGTTTTCTGCGGCGTATCAAATATTTCCGTTGTCATGTGGTAGACTCCAATTTTTTAGCCAACTGCTCACGCATCGTATTAAAGGCTTGTCCGGTCTGTATTTCTATAGTTCGCGGCCGTGGCAAATCTACAACTAATTCAGCAACCATCGTTCCGGGACGCGCGCTCATCACCAAAATTCTATCTGACACTACCAGCGCTTCCTGAATATCGTGAGTTACCAAAAGAATGGTTTTGCGCATACTTTGCCAAACTTCCAGAATCCACTTGTGCATATCGCTGCGAGTTAATGCGTCTAACGCGCCAAAAGGTTCATCCATAAGCAAAAGATCGCCGGCAGCCAAAGCAGAGCGCGCCAACGCAACCCGCTGACGCATTCCGCCAGATAGCGCATACGGATAGGTTCTGGCAAAATCTTCCAATCCCATTCGTCGAAACAAATTCAACGCTAACATTGTAGCTTCTTTGCGCGGTGTTCCTTTTACTTCCAGTCCCGCAACAGCGTTATCAAGCGCAGTGCGCCAAGGAGCTAATGCGTCTTTTTGAGGCATAAAGCCAACATTTCCCAGCCGTTGTTTCGCAGTAACCTGCCGATTATGCAGAAAAACTTCACCGGAAGTTTGCGATTCCAGCCCGGCAAGCAATCCCAGCAATGTCGATTTTCCGGCGCCGCTGGGTCCGATTATGCTGACAAATTCTTGGGGACGCACGCCAAATGAGACCGATTGCAAGGCGTTAACCAATGTTCCGGCGCCATTTTGGTAACTTTGGTATATATTCCGCGCTTCGAGCGCATAGTTCTGAGGTTCAGTCATCATTCCCAAAAACCATAAAAATATTTAAAACGTTTAAGTTCATTTTTCTCCACATGAATTTACCTAACGAACTAAACAGCACAAAAAAACGTTTTCCCTAAACATGCGGGAAAACGTTGAGGAGATAAAAACACACGTTCCTTCGCCGGCATTACCCGGATCAGGTTCTACGGTCGGCAAATGAATGCCCTCTCAGCCCAAACGAGCTCCCGCCGCGAAAATTTTTTTTGCAAAAAACTATATACACATTTTGATTACGTATTGTTACGTACTTGTTAAGATTATACCATAATTTACAGCGAAATACAAACAAAAAAATTGGGAAAATTCCGTTCAAAATATCTGAATTATACGCTGGAAAAAGCCACAAAAAAACAGCGCAAAGGTTCATATCCCTTGCGCTGTTCGCTGTGCAGAGCTGCCATAAGCAACATGCGGCAAAAAAGTTAATCAGTTAATTGGCGAAGCACGTATTGTAAAATTCCACCGTGGTGGTAATAGGCAATTTCAATGCCGCTATCCAGCCGAATTATCACATGAAACTGCACCGTTGTGCCATCGGCGCGCTGTGCAGTAACCAGGGCTTCTTTCCGTGGAGTTAAGTTTTCGGCCAAACCAGTCACTGAATACACCTCAGAGCCATCCAGTTGATATGTTGCGCGATTTTCGCCAGTTTTAAACTGAAGCGGAACAACTCCCATACCTACAAGATTGCTGCGGTGAATACGTTCGAAGGATTCAGCCAAAACAGCCTTAACGCCCAAAAGCATTGTGCCTTTGCCAGCCCAGTCTCGGGAACTGCCATTGCCGTATTCTCGGCCGGCCAGAACCATTAAAGGTGTTCCTTCGGCAATATATCGCACTGAAGCGTCATAAATAGTGGTTATTTCGTTTGAGGGCAAATATTTTGTCCAAAAACCTTCTTTACCTTCAGCCAGCGCATTTTTAATGCGAATATTTGCAAAAGTGCCGCGAATCATTACTTCGTGGTTGCCGCGCCGCGATCCATAAGAATTGAAGTCGCGAACCTGAACCGAATGATCTTGCAGATACTTGCCGGCCGGGCTGTCGGCGCGAATCGATCCGGCTGGAGAAATATGGTCTGTAGTAATTGCGTCACCTAACACAGCCAGAACTCGCGCGCCGGAAATATCCGTTATTGGAGACGGCTCGGGAGCAAGATTTTCAAAAAATGGCGGACGGCGGACATAGGTGGATTCGGGATCCCAACTAAACAGTTCGCCGGATGGCGCCGGCAATTTCTGCCAGCGGTCATCGCCATCAAAAATATGGCTGTATTCGTGTTCATATTGTTCCGGTGTAATAGACTGCTGCATTGTATCTTGCACTTCCTGCGAAGACGGCCAAATATCTCGCAGATATACCGGGCTGCCATTTGGATCGTACCCAATCGGTTCATTCTGCAAATCCATATCGATGGAACCGGCTAACGCAAAAGCTATGACAAGCGGCGGAGACGCCAAATAATTTGCGCGTACTTCACCGTGAACACGCGCCTCAAAATTGCGGTTTCCACTTAATACAGCAGCAACAACAAGATCGTTCTCTTTCACCGCATCGGAAACCGGTCCCGGCAGCGGCCCGCTATTGCCAATGCAGGTTGTGCAGCCATACCCTACGGTGTGAAAGCCAAGCGCTTCCAAATACGGGGTTAATCCGGCCTTTTCCAAATATTCGGTCACAACTCTAGACCCCGGAGCTAAGCTGGTTTTTACAGAAGCTTTCCGGCGCAGACCGCGTTCAACCGCATGTTTTGCCAGCAACCCAGCGCCAATCATTACAGAAGGGTTAGAAGTGTTGGTGCAGCTGGTAATTGCAGCAATAACTACCGAACCATTGGTAATTTCTGCTTCACTATCTTCCAGCGTAATGGTAACATTTTTTTTGGCTTCGGGAGAAGCCATTTTCTGTGAAAAAGCATTGTAAAAATTGGATTTGGTCTGGCTTAACTCTACTCTGCCTTCAGGGCGGGACGGCCCGGCTATACTTGGGGTAATTGTAGATAAATCCAGCTCCAGTTTTTCATCAAACTGCGGATCCGGAGTATCATCTGTTCTGAATAAACCCTGTGTTTTCATATAGCGTTCAACTAAGTCTACCTGAGAAGCAGAACGGCCGGTAGCGCGCAGGTAGCGCAGTGTTTCCGCGTCTACAGGAAACAAAGTCGCGGTAGCGCCAAATTCCGGAGACATATTAGAAATTGTTGCGCGATCCGGCAAAGGAAGTGAGCTTAAACCGGGTCCGGAAAATTCCACAAATTTATTCACAACGCCATGTTTGCGCAGCATCTGTGTTACGGTAAGCACCAAATCGGTAGCAGTGGTTCCTTCAGGCAGTTTGCCGGTAAGGCGCATGCCAACTACTACCGGTGTTAATAAATAAATTGGCTGGCCAAGCATGACACCTTCTGCTTCGATGCCACCAACGCCCCACCCCAAAACACCTAAGCCATTAACCATAGGTGTATGGGAATCTGTGCCTACAACCGTATCGGGAAACGCAACAAGTTCATTGTTTACTGTGCGCGTTTGCACAACTTTTGCTAAATATTCCAAGTTCACTTGGTGGCAAATGCCAGATCCTGGGGGAACAATGCTGAAGTTTTCAAAAGCGCCTTGCGCCCATCTCAACAAAGCATATCGCTCGCTGTTTCGTTCATATTCGCGTTCAACATTTTGTTCCAGCGCCGAATTTGCGCCAAAATAATCAACCTGAACTGAGTGATCAATCACCAAATCAACCGGAGCTAAAGGATTAATCACTTTGGGATTGCCCTTCAGTTCCGCTACGGCGTCGCGCATTGCCGCCAAATCAACCACACACGGAACGCCGGTAAAATCTTGAAGCAGCACTCTTGCAGGCATAAAGGCAAATTCTTCACCAATTGGACCATTAGGCCGCCATTTTGCCAAATTGGCAACCTCTGCCTCAGTAATAATTTCTGCGCCACCTGCCCCGGCTGCGCCGCTGAACCGCAAAGCATTTTCCAGAAAAATCCGCACGGTAACAGGGACCGTTGATAAATGCATTAATCCCTGGTTCTCCAGCGCATGCAGATCATAATAAACACACGCGCCATCTGCGCTTGAAATAGTTGCGCGTGAACCGAACGCGCCATTGAATCCTGAATTACCTTGATACGCCATAACAAAGCCTTTCTTGAAAATCTGATTTGTCTTCTATGACACACGTATCTTCTGCTTTCTGCTCTTAATTAGACTACATTGCGTCTACTCATTTCCATACCGGCTATTCAGCGCAAATATCGGACTATTGAAGCAGAGAAACACGCTTATAGCGCTGCACCGCAAAAAAATCTTTCGTTCACTCTGCCATATCTGCAAAAGCATGATACTATGAATAGGATACATAGAGAAAATGCGCCTCTTACTTTATTGGTGAGGACACATAATTAAATCAATGACGACGCATACAAACGTCATTGCAAAATACTTTATACTAATATACAAGTATTTCCTATTTTAACTTTGAAATTCGGAGCATGTTATGACTATTAAAGCCGCCGTCATCGGCGCCGGCGTTATGGGATCCAACCATTTGCGCACATTGAAAGCAATCGGTGAACAAAAAGTCATTATTGCAGGTGTCGCAGAGCCATTTGAAGCAAATCGTCTGCGCGCAGTCAATCAATTTGGTGTACAAGGCTACAATCATTATGATGAGTTATTTGATAAGGAAAAACCCGACTGCGTTATTATCGCTACACCAACTGTTCTGCACTATAATACTGCTATCAATGCTATGCAGCGCGGTATACATGTGCTTGTTGAAAAACCGATTGCCGCAACCGTAGAACAAGCCTCGCAGATGATCGAGATGGCAAAGAAAGAGAATGTGCTGCTAACAGTTGGGCATGTGGAACGCTTCAATCCAGCTATCCGCGAATTAAAGCGCCGGCTGCTCGCGCATGAACTTGGCTCTATTTTCACCATTCACACAAAACGCATCGGCCCTTTTCCAGCGCGCATCAACGATGTTGGTGTAACTTTGGATTTGGCGCCGCATGATTTAGACATCATCAAATTTGTAGCGGGGTCTCCAATCCAAAGGTTATACGCTGAACCGCTGCAGCGCATACACCGTGAACATGAGGATGGTTTGCATGTAACATTGCGTATGACCAATGATATTTTGGCGACCATGGAAATAAATTGGCTGACACCAACAAAAGTTCGCGAACTGCGCGCGCTGGGTGAGCATGGCATGTTTGTTGTAAACTATCTTACACAGGAATTGTATTTTTACGAAAATGACGCTTACCCAATTGACTGGGAGCCGCTAAAGGCTATTAAAGGGGTGAGTGAAGGGACAATGACGCGCTTAAAAGTTATGCACGCCGAGCCGCTTCGTTTAGAGCTGGAGCACTTTATCGAGTCGGTTGAACAAAACACGCAACCGGAAATTACCGGAGAAGATGGCCTTTGGGTGCTGCAAACCATTAATGATATATTCAGCTCAATGACGATGCAGCAGACTATTATCCCAACTCATTCCTAAATTATCTTGGCGCAAAGTATTCCATATCAACAGGGGCCGCACAAATTGGCCCCTGTAGTGTTTTTTTCGGCTCCATAATGTCTTCAATTGAAATTATTAATCATTTCCAGAGTTAGAAACGGCGGTTGGCGCAGGAGTAGCTAACACAACGCCACTGTTCCAATTTGAAAATACGTATTCCACTGAAATTTGTATTTTATGCCCATTGGTGTCGGTAGCGCCGGCGGTTTCTGAAAATTGCAGCGGATAATAATTTTGCGGATTCACAATAAGAATAGCTTGCCCGGTTAACTCCGGCGCGCCGGTTACTGTTTCGGGGTCCAGCGTTGAAATAGCTGCAGTTATTTTTTCACCGTTAATCGAACCTACAGTTTCGTTTCCGGCCAGCTCGGTTTGACTTAGAAAATCTGTATATGGAATAATTTGAATTGCCTGAGTTACCGGATCAATCTGTAATGTTGTATCTCCCAATTCCACCCAATTAGTTTCACCAATCTGCCGTTGGTAGACAGTATTGCCATCACTAATTATTTCATATTGCGGAGATCCGGAAATTGTATGAACGATAAGATTTATATCTAATATATACGGTTTTACCGTAAACTTGCCTGTACCGTCTGCAGATATTGCGCCGGTTTGCCAATGCATGGTAAATTGCGCGTCGGTTAAGGCAGAGTTTTGGATATTTTGCAATAATGCGCCGGCGCGTGAATCTGCCGTAGCGGTTGCCGAAGGAGTATAGATGCTTGCAGCAGAAGTAGCCGACGAACAGCTTGTAAACAATACTAAAAATAATACCGGTAGAAATATTCCTCGGAACAGTTTCACAACACAACCCTCATTCCTCAAAAATATTTTTTATAAAATTTGCTGAACTCACGCTCAGATATATCTTTCCTGCTATATGGATTTGGCATATACATCATACCAAGTTCCAAGCAGGAAAACAGGCATTTAGAAACAATTCTGCTATCGTATTATAGATATGGCGCAACAGATTCCCATACAAAGCGCGCAGCGTCTTCGGAGGAACCTATTTTTGCCGGCGGAGCGGTAATTGGCCGGCCGATAACAATATAAGATGCTCCTGCCTGTACAGCCTGCTCCGGTGTCATTATCCGCTTCTGGTCACCTGCCGCTGCCCATTCCGGGCGTATACCAGGCGTAACCAGCAAAAATTCTGCCCCCAAAGCTTGGCGGAGCGCCGAAATCTCCTGCGGAGAACAAACCACGCCATCTAACCCCGAAGATTTAGCATTCGACGCTAAACGTAAAACTGCGCTTTCCACATCTCCGGGAACGCCAACTTCATCATTCAGTTCTTGCTGACCGATACTTGTAAGCACGGTTACGCCAATAACCTTTGGCTGAATGTGCGCAGCAGATTCTTCGGCCGCTTTTTTTGCGGCAGACATCATTGCCATTCCGCCATCACAATGAACATTAAACATCAGCACGCCGTCTACAGCAACAACCTTGGATGCATTGCCGACGGTAGCAGGAATATCTTTGAATTTTAAATCCAAGAATACAGATCCGCCTAAAGCGCTGATTGCGCGGATAACCGGAAGTGTGCCTTCACTGGAACATAATTCAAGGCCAATTTTATATCCCCCGGCATATTGACGTGTTTGCTCAACAATTCGTTTCGCTTCATCTAAAGTGGGTGTATCCAACGCAATTAAAATGGGATTGCGTTTGTTTTTGGGTTGATCCATATTTGCAAAACCTTACTATAAGATATTTGGCGCCTGTAAATCTGAAAATTGACTTAGTTTCGACCAAAATCACTTCAAACCGCAAACAATCCGCGGCGTTTTCATATAATGCTGTATGATTTCAGCAAAATAGCCAATATTCAATGCCACTGTTTTTCTAATAAGTTGCTAGAAATTAAAATCCCGATTTAGCAAGAACACTGATAATATTTTTAACTGCGGCAGGACCTTCATAAATAAAGGAAGTATAAATTTGAATCAGTGAAGCGCCGGCGTCGAACATTCTTTTGGCGTCATCGGCATGAAAAATACCACCAACCCCAATAATCGGTAATTTCCCTTCGGTTCGCAAGGCAATAGCGCGCACCATATCCAGTGATTTTGCGGCGAGCGGTCTGCCGCTCAATCCACCGGTTTCGCTGGTTTTTGTGCGCAGACCATCACGGGAAATGGTTGTATTTGTAGCAATGATACCTTGCGCGCCGCCATCAGCAATACTTGCTAATGCGTCATCCAATTCGTCAGAAGTCAGATCCGGCGCCAGTTTTACTAAAACAGGCTTAGCAATCGTATTAGAGGCAAATTTTTGTGATTCCTGCGTCACTGTTTTCACTAAATCCAGCAAAAATTCTTTATTTTGCAGTGTCCGCAATCCCGGTGTATTTGGACTGCTTACATTGATTGAAAAATAATCGGCATAGGGATAAAGCGCTCGCATAGTATACACATAATCTTCAGCGGCGTTTTCCAGCGGTGTTTCTTTGTTTTTGGCAAGCTGCCAGCCGATAGGTATTTTCATACGCTGATTAGCGCTTCGGAGATGTTCCACAACGGCGTCTGCGCCTTTACTCGGAAGCCCCATACGATTTATGATTGCCTGATCTTCCGGCAGCCGGAATATTCGCGGTCGAGGCAAACCTGGCTGTGGAAGTTTTGTTACGCCTCCAGCTTCGATAAAGCCAAACCCCATTGCCGCTAATGCAGGGAGCGCGGCGCCGTTTTTATCGAAACCTCCGGCCAATCCAACCGGATTAGGGAAACGCAAGCCAAACACTTCGCGCGTTAAAGAGGGATGAGAGTATCCGAATAAAGATTGAATGATTTGCAATGCTATGGGAATGCGCGAAGCTGTCGCCAACTGCGACATAATCAGATTGTGGGCGATTTCAGGATCTTTTTGTGAAAACGCAAATAAAGCAGGCTTAACAATTGATGAAAAAGCGCTCATCGGTAAAAAACTGTACCTGATTTCGTGAGTTCTCTTTGCAGTATACCACTAATTTCAGTCAATGATTATGCATTTGGGGATTTAGCTTATATATTTTAACATTTTTGTTACGGAGGCCAATTACTCATATTTTACAGTTTTGTTTCCCAATATCAACCAACCAATACCGATTGATATGAGCAGTAAACCATAACCCAAAAATAGATAAAGTTCTTGATAAGAAACATATCTAACGATCCATCCAAATAGGGGAAATAAGACAACCATAGCAAAACTAAACAATCCGGTTTGCAATGAAAGCACTGCGGCTCTATGACTTTCCGGCGCTTGCTCATTGATAAACACACTCATAAATGGAATGAGCAGGCCATTGGCAGCCTGAAACAAAATCAAATATCCCAGCATTTGTAACAAAAATATCGCTGACCCCATTGCCAGCAATCCGGTCATCATACAAGCGCCACTAATTCACTCACCTTACGCACAATCAATCGCACAGGAGGTTTTGAGAGATCGAAGTTCAGACAAACTGGATTGCAGAGCTTTGAGATAGAGCTTTGTTTTGAGAGCAAAGTGATTCAGGTGAGTCGCTT
>JAJYBV010000156.1 GCA_021778805.1 Chloroflexota bacterium
GGCATCAGGACAAGCGCATGCAGCGTGTTCGCCGCAAGGCCAGCGCGTAGCGGCTGTTGTAGTCAGCCTGCCCTTGAATAAGGCAAACCTAACTTTGGGCATATTTGTCCATACTAAAGGATACTATAGGTTATCATCGTTAAAGAATTATTTGAATTGGCGCTGCCAGCAGTTACGCCGCCGCTAATTGAAGCTGTCCATCCGGGGGGAATTTTTAGAGAAAACGAATTATCTGGGGCAGTATAGCTTACCCAATTACTTGGAATACTATAAGAAGTAATGGCAGACGCATAAAACCGCTCTTGAACAAACTGCAAACCAACGAGACAGATCAGTAAAAAAGTCATGCTTATAAATCCCATGGTTATTTTAGTTTTTTGAGTAAGACGCATGATTCTATTCATAATAAAACCTCCAAATGATACTGATTCAAATATCCTACAAAAACTAATTGGGAACAAGCAAATAAGCATTTTTATTTTGTAAAGCTGTGGTCATCGAAAACGGCAGAATCCGGGAAAAACAGCTTTATAATGATAAGACCCGTTCGCGCTTATTTTCATCTTGGAATATTTCACTTCTGGCCTTGATAAAGTCTGTAAATGACACCATTCCAACCAATTTGCGCAGATTTCCTCGTTCCAATACCGGCATCTGGGTAATATTTGCAGCGGCCATGCGATACGCCGCTATGCGCAGCGGCTCATCCGGGTAGCAAACAGCCGGATTTTTAATGAGATATTGCTCCAATTTGAAACCGGAAATAATCAGATCCTCCGGGTGCTGTTCCTGAAGCAATACAACAAGATCCCTTCTGGCGAAAACACCCGCAAATTGTTCTTGTGCGTCTAAAGCCGGGTAAAGATGCTGATTACTGTGCGATAGCGCATTTTGCATAACAACAGACTCCATACCAGTCTGCAAATCTATGGTCAATGCAGTTATATTTTGTCGCAGCGTTTCTTGCACTGAAAGTTTTTCCAGCGGATCTACCTCATATTCTCCGGCAAAATGGAATCCCCGTCTGCTTACTTTCTCAGTGAGAATAGATCGGCGCATCGCTAAAACGGTGACGGCATACGCAATAACACATGTTATCAATAATGGCAGTAAGGCATTGCTATTACGGGTTAGCTCTAACGCAAAAATAATTCCGGTAAAGGGTGTACGCATGGCGCCAACAAGTATGGCGGCCATACTTAAAAAAGCCCAAAAACCTGGGCTTTCATGTGCGAAAATATACGTTTCTAAACCGCCTAATGCTCCGCCGATCATAAGCAGTGGCGCCAAAACTCCACCGGATGTGCCTGAACCCAATGAAAAAGACCAAATAAATGATTTAATGATTAAAACTCCAAAAATGAGCGAAACCGCCATATTCCCCTGAAGAAATTCATCAATTACTCCGTATCCAACACCTAAAGCTTGAGGAAATATAAACCCGCCGATCCCAACAGCAAATCCGCCGATAACCGGCCACCACATCCAATGCAGCGGCAACCGCCGAAAAAAATCCTCCGAAGCATAAACCGCCATAGTCAATACAACGGCAGCCACACCGGCGATAATCCCGGCTAACACACATTCGCCAATCGCTATTGGGCTATATGCGGCCGGCGCAAGCGGCATTATAAAAAATGGCCCCGAACCAAGTATATATCGGCGCATAACCGCAGCGGCGGCGCTGGCAACAGCGACCGGAATCATGCTGCGCGGCTTCCATTCAAAAAGCAGCAGCTCTACCGCTAAAAGCACTGCCGATACCGGTGTTGCAAATGTTGCAGACATACCGGCGGCGGCTCCGGCAACAAGTAAAATTTTTCGCTCGGAGTTCGATACCCGAAGATATTGCGAAACAATAGAGCCGATAGCGCCACCTGTCATGATAATCGGCCCTTCTGCGCCAAAAGGGCCGCCAGATCCTATAGATATTGCTGAGGAAATAGGCTTTAGCAAAGCAACACGCGGCTGAATTTTACTGCCATTAAACAATATAGATTCAATTGCTTCCGGTATTCCATGCCCGCGAATACGTTCCGAGCCAAAGCGAGCCATAATTCCAATAATCAATGCGCCGACGACAGGAACAAAAATCATCAATATGCCCAAAGAACTGCCGGCGGGCGAAACGATTTCTGCGCTCCACCGCTGAAAATAAAATAGGTTGGTAAAAATTCCGATTAATTTAAGGAGTAAAAAAGCAACAAATGCGTTGATTATCCCGATACACAAAGCTATACATGAGATAAACAGCGCCCGCGGTGAAATAGTAAAATCACCTAATTGGCTTGGTTCATTATTATGCATGGTGTCCATAAATGGGCTAAGTATCCTTTTGATTCTTTTGGTTGGCTGGGGCAGATTAAAGTAAATTTTCCGGCAAAAGAATGGCTTCTAATGCGCGAAGAAACTTTGGCCCAATAATTTGCAGTTCTTCGCGATGGGAAAACGCCAGTTTTTGCAAGATATATTCACCCTGCGAAGTTATCGATATGAGTATTTGCCGTTGATCGTGTTCATTTCGCTGTTTTTCTATCAAACCATGTTCCGTCATACGGTTAATGAGTTCAACAGTGCTGTTATGCTGCAGCTGAAGCCTTTCTGCAAGCTCACCAATTGTGGGTATCCGTTCGGACGGCAATCCCTTAATAGCTAAAAGCATCTGGTAATGCTGCGGCTCTACTCCTATTGATCTGGCTATTTGCTCACTAAATCGCAAAAAGTGGCGTATCTGGTAGCGCAGTTCTGCAAGCGCTTGATATTCAATAATTGGCTGTTCGGTATGATGATCCATAGTATCCTTTAGTATGGACAAATATGCCCAAGGTTAGGTTTGCCTTATTCAAGGGCAGGCTGACTACAACAGCCGCTACGCGCTGGCCTTGCGGCGAACACGCTGCATGCGCT
>JAJYBV010000006.1 GCA_021778805.1 Chloroflexota bacterium
CAACTTATTTTACAATTCGGGGTATGGGCAGCCGTGGCCAAATCAATATTATTTTGACACCTGCATGCCAAACCTGAACTATGACAATGAACAAGCAACGCCATGTTATAAAACACAAGTGATAGGAGAACAGCAGCATGAAAAAAGCCATCTCAGTTATTATTCTGGGTATAGCGGTATTGGGAATAGGAGTTATCATATTTATCTCGCAAACAGCACAACCGGCGCAAACGGTGTTTAGTGGATCGGCGTCTGGCGGAGGAAAGGTGTTGCCCACTGCTTTCCCCAAATATCAGGGTACACCAACGAAGCGTAATCATCCTACTCCATTGGCAACATCCTGTCCGGTACCGATACCAACGATGGGGGTAGCGCCAACACCAACTCAAGGGATTATACTGGGCACACCGATGAATTATCCATATAATATGATCAATGGAGCTGCAGGTATGGTTTCAGGTGGTAATGTATATCTTATTACAAGCGGAGAATTGAAGGCGAATCCCCAGCAGGGAGTTATTACGGTGCAATTGGAAGAGATAGATGAATGCAAAGATATGGCAAATAATATAACTCCGATACCAACTGCTGAAGCGCTGGAGCCTGGGTTGCATGGTGGAATCACCACCACCGGCATATCCGGGGCAGTAATAAGTTTTCGAGCAGCCGATGGGACCACCGGTCATTTTAATTATGTAACCCTAACGTTTATGCCATAACCGGCATAAATCGGCAACAGTATCCGGATATGGTGAATTATCCATATCCGGATGTTTAGGAATAACTCTTAGTTCATATTTTACATCCCACATTAGGAATATTTTTTAAAATAAATGTATTTGGGAACACCCCAAACCCCGCGCATGGGGTATTTGTTCCTTGCGAATCCTTGGCATTACCTCCTGAGTAGTTATCTATACTAAGATGATGTTAATTTCATTTCTGATTCCAAAAATGTAAGACTGGATTGCAGGAGTTCTTTAATATCTTTTTCGGGATTATTGACATAATTCAGCACAACAGCCAATACTACACCAATAACAGCGCCGGAATAAGCAGTTACCCGAATATCATCCGACGACGCGCCAATACGTTTAGCAATTAAGTGAGCTGAAGATTGCATGGCGCTTTCTAATTGTTCCATCATTCGCATCCGCAAATTGCTATTTGATAACATTAACTGGCCGCGTTCCCAAATTTGTTGTAATTCAGTTTCGGAAAGACTGGCAAATACTTGAAGAATCGAATTTAACATAGCCTGAATTGGGGTTAGTTCAGCAGGCTGAGACTCAAATGCTGCAAAAATAATCGGATCTAGGTCGTCATACAAAATAACATCATCTTTAGTTGGAAAATATCGGAAGAATGTGCTCGGTGAAATTTCAACAGCTTCGGCAATTTGTTCGATTGTGGTATTTTCATAACCTTGTTCTTTAAAAAGCCGCATAGCCTGCTGTTGAATTGCCATACGCAATTTAGCTTTTTTGCGCTCTCGTAAACCCAATTGTTTTTGAATAGGCGCTGAAACATCTGCCATAGCCATTACTCCTGATTTTTCAAACTATCAAATTGGTTCCGGGAATATTCCGGAACCAACGATGATTAGTATTTGTTGCAGCTAATAATCGCAAAAATAAAAATTTATTGTTCAAAAACTTTATACAATATTATTGCGCAGCTGATTTAACAAAGGTTTTTTGAGCAGGTAGAAATATCAGCGCCAATAATACACCTGCAAGCGCAATAGCGCCTGTGATATCAAGCGCAAAATCCATTCCCTGAACAAAGGCGTTTTGCGCCATAATCAGCAAAGAAGGAGAATGAGTTATAGCTGCCGCCTCTATACCGCCAAATAAACTTTGCCGAACCAAATCTGCTATTGCTTTTGGCAAACCATTTAATTGCAAATGATTCAGGTAACCATTATTCAATGCGCTGCCTAATATTGCCGCGCCAAACGGGCCGCCAATTTTTTGCAGTGATTGCATAACTGCAGCCCCCACGCCGCTTCGTTCTTCAGATAATTCTGAAAGCGCCGCTGAAACGGTTGTTGTAAGGGTTATTCCTAATCCTACTCCAATTAAAGCAGTCCAACCTGCAATATATATTGAAGCGGAATGTATTTGAGTTGCCGCGCCAAACAAGGCGCCAATTGCTAAAAGCAAAAAACCGAATGATGCCGAAAGCTTAGCGGTGATTAGTCGTGTTAAATATGGCGCAGGCACCGATCCAACAATTAAGCCACCGACTAACGGCAAAAGTTGATATCCGGTTGTCATAGGGTCCATGCCTGAAACGCCTTGAAAATATTGTGGTAAAGTAAATAACACTCCCGTCATAGCCAATACTAAGATTGCCAATAACAGTACTCCCCAAGTAAAATTAGCCGAATGAAAAAGAGTAATATCAATTATTGGTTTAAGACCACGCTTCGTGAGCCACAATTCCCAACTATAAAATCCAATGGCGATTATTGCGCCGGCGGCAATAAACAACAGGCTGCTTGAATCAGACCACCCAAATTGTCCTGCTCTAATTAAGCCATAAGTTATCGCGGCAAGTCCAATCGCCGAAGTAATAATACCTGCCGGATCTAACCCCGGTTTGTTTTGCGATTTAGTTTCGGGCACCAAAATGACAACAGCTATAAACCCAAGCAGTGAAACTGGAACATTCAGCAAAAACACCCATCCCCACCAGAAATGAGTTAAAATCCAACCACCTAGAATTGGTCCGATTGGTAATGATAGAAAATTGGCGACTCCCCATATTCCAACTGCACGTGGACGTTCTTCAGGTGAAAACAACACAGTTAATGCTGAAACAGCCATTACAATAATTCCTGCGCTGGCTATGCCCAGCAAAATACGCGCCGCAATAAACCATTCTGCTGATGTGGCAAAAGCACAACCTATAGAACCGGCCCCAAACAACAACAATGCTGCTGTTAATATTTTTTTTCTGCCAACTCTGTCTCCTAATAGACCAGCAGGCAGCATTGCAACTGCCATTGCCAGTAAATAACCAGATGTAAACCATTGTAAGTTTGCTTCGGATGCGTTTAATGAATGGGCCAGTGTTGGTAATGCAATACTAAGTATAGTTGCGTCTAATCCGGCGGAAAATACGGCTACAATAACTGCGCCAAACGCCAGCCATTTTCTTATTCCTACTGTTTTCATGCGTGCAACCTCCAAAATAGCGTTTGTATATTATGATAATTACTATCATAATATATTGTATATTATTTGGTTGTAACAGTCAATATATCTCAGTTATTTTGTAAAGTTTCCTCAGCATACAAAAATGGCCGGAATCTAAAAGATTCACGGCCATAGGAAAACAACAGGAGAAAAGTAATATGTTACGCGGCTGCGGTGGCTTCAACATCCAATGTCAATTTTACTTCTTCGCCAACAAGTACGCCACCTGTTTCCAACGTTGCGTTCCAGTTTAAATTGAAATCTTTGCGATTGATTTTGGTTTCAGCAGTTAATCCCATAACGGTAGCGCCCCATGGATTTTTGCCTGTTCCGGTAAATTCGGCGTTGAAAACAACTTCTTTGGTAACGCCATGCATGGAAAGATCACCATATACTTTATAATGATCGCTACCGGCGTGTTCTACCTTCGTGCTTTTAAATGAAATTGTCGGGTAGGTTTCTGCGTCAAAGAAATCAGCGGAGCGCAAGTGGCCATCGCGCTTTTCATCGCCGGTGCCGATAGAGCTTACTGAAACTTCAGCTTGAACGGATGATAATGATTTGTCGGTTGTGTGTTCTGTGATGGTTCCTTTAACATCGGCAAAACTGCCTTTAACGGTAGAAAACATCATATGCTTTACAGCAAATTCCACGTGTGTGTGTGCGGCGTCAATATTCCAAGTGATGGAAGTTGGGTTAGACATTGTGTGTGATTCCTCTAAATTTTATTAAATATTCAGCAAATCGGTTCTTAGACCGAGAACATATTGTTTGTCAACAGTTCTCAAATTTACTGTGTTTTATCTTTTTTTTTGCAATGCTTCAGCGGCGCGGAAAGAATGATCCAGTTTTTTTAAAATCGCATACAGTTGCCGTTGTTCGGTATCGGTGAGCGGTTCAAAAAGCTTGTGCAAAAAATCTTCCTGCAATGGCGTAACCGTTTGAAAAAGATTGCGTCCGGCTTCGGTGAGAAAAATTCTGTTTAGCCTGCCGTCTTGCGTGCGGCAAATCAGTCCGTTTTGTTCCATGTGGTCCAGCTGCTGGCAGATGTTGCCTTTGGTAACCAAAAGCAGGTCTGCTAATTGCTGCTGGCTTGCTCCTTCATGTGTTCCGGCTTGCGCCAAAATATCAAATTCTGAAGGAGTGAGGCCAAGATCATTAAGATTTTTCATGGAACGTTTCTGTAATTTTTGGAATACTCGAACTAAACGGACCCATACAAGGACGCTTAACTTTTGCATGTTACCAGCCTCACATTTGCATATTCATAAGTTTAGTACTAAACTTATGAAAAAGTCAAGAGCAATTTTTTTTGTTTTCTCATTTTTTAAAAACAGCAAAAATTCCGGCATTTAAGCGCAAAGATAAGATAGGTCTTGCATGATACCATAAGTAATGGTATAGTTGAAAATATCGCCATTAATTTTAAGCGCCAGCATTTGAGAAAGAGGAATGATTAATCGGCGTCTTTCAGGCAGCATATATTCAGGAGGAAAAAATGCGAAAAATTGATATAACCAGATTGCCGCCAAGCGCAGCTAGAGAATCAGCCTATTGGCTGAAAGAACGTTTTGAACATACCGGATTAGGTGTATGCAGTCCCAAAATAGCAATTATTCTTGGATCCGGATTAAATGACACCCTACAAAATTCTACACTGCTTCAGCGCTATTATTACCAGGAAATCCCCCACTTTGCCGCCCCAACAGTTCAAGGCCACTCCGGTGTTTTAGATATTGCAGAAATAAACGCACAACAGGTCGCTATTTTACGCGGCCGTTTTCATTTTTATGAAGGTCATTCCGGAAATCGGATTATATTACCGGTTCGGGTGATGAAAGAACTTGGGGTAGAAACACTTATTGTTACAAATGCCGCCGGTGGACTGAATCCCGCATTTCGGCAGGGCGATTTAATGGTGATTCAAGATCATATTGGTTTACCAACGCTTGCCGGCTCTAATCCATTAGTCGGCCCAAATGATGACGCGCTGGGTCCGCGATTTGTGCCAATGGGTGAAGCGTATGCGCCGGAATATATTCAGTTAGCGCACGAAGTAGCAGCAGAACATCGCATTACCCTGCGAGAAGGTGTATATTTGATGGTTTCGGGGCCAACATATGAAACACCGGCAGAGATACGCATGATGCGTATATTAGGCGCCGACGCTGTGGGCATGTCTACCGCGCCTGAAGTGATTGCCGCGCGGCATTCCGGCATGAAAGTGCTGGGAATCAGCTCTATTACAAATACCGCTGCGCCGGAAACAGCAAAAAATGTAAACCACGAAGAAGTTTTAGCCGGCGCCCAAATGATTTTGCCGCGGCTGAATACTCTGCTTACCGGTATTTTACAGCGACTAACCGCTCCTGTAATTCCTTCGGCGCCGCCAACGGCTGTGCGTTCCTCAATGTATACGTAAAGAGAAGCAATATAAGAAGAAAAATAGTTGTTGAAATGAGACATTTGCAAGAGGTGGTTGCCCCTTGCAAATGTTGTGTCGCTGTGTGTAGATTCTATTGACCTTGGCTGGTTTATTCCGCGGGTGTTTCGCTGAAAGACTGAGCTGCAGCAGCTCCTGCGCCATATTCACTGATGAATTGTTCTACCATAATTCGCGCTTGCGGATCGGTATACTGCACCGGAGGAGATTTCATAAAATAAGCGGATGGTCCAAGGAGCGCGCCGCTGACATCGTTATCTTTTGCTAATTTTGCGCAGCGGACTGCGTCGATGACAACGCCGGCGGAATTCGGAGAATCCCATACTTCTAATTTCAGTTCCATATTTAAGGGAACATCACCGAATGTGCGGCCTTCCATGCGGATGTAAGCCCATTTGCGGTCTGTTAGCCAAGCAACATAATCACTGGGGCCGATATGCACATTTTCCGCGCCAATATTATAATCTAACTGACTGGTTACAGAATTGGTTTTCGAAATTTTCTTCGATTCCAATCTTTCGCGTTCCAGCATGTTTAAGAAATCGGTGTTGCCTCCGACATTCAACTGCATGGTGCGCTCTAAGCGAACGCCACGTTCGCGGAAAAGTCTTGTAAGTGTGCGGTGTACAATGGTTGCGCCAACCTGACTTTTAATATCATCACCAACAATTGGCAAATGTTCCGCTTCAAAGCGTTCGCGCCAATATTGCTCGCGGCCGATAAAAACGGGGATGCAGTTTACAAAGCCGCATCCGGCGCGCAGCACTTGTTCTACATACCATTTCGTAGCAGTTTCGCTGCCTACGGGCAGATAATTAACCACAACATCGGTGCCGGTGTCGCGCAGAATTTTTACGATATCGCTGGTTGAACCTGGAGCTTTTGTAATGACTTGGGACAGATACTTACCTAATCCGTCGTGTGTCATGCCACGATTTACAGTAACGCCTAAATTGGGGACATCAGAGAATTTGTAGGTATTGTTAGGGCCGGAGAAAATCGCTTCGCTCAGGTCTTTGCCAACCTTGGTGGAATCGATATCAAATGCGGCGCTGAATTCAATATCATGAATATGATATCCGCCTAAGTTAACGTGCATAAGTCCCGGAATAAAATCTTGTTCGCTGGCGTTTTGGTAGTATTGCACACCCTGAACAAATGAAGATGCGCAATTTCCGGTGCCGATAACGGCAACCCGAACTTTTTTGCTCATTGAATATTTCTCCCTTGTTGAATCTTGCGCCTGTGTGTGTGGCGCTTTTGCAAGTATTTGCTGGCCGCTCAGCGAATCGCCAAACGGGGCTGAAGCATAAATAAAGCGGTTTATAGCTGCATATATGCGCGAAAGCGCCCGATCGTTTACGGAATAATAGGCTTGCCTTCCGCGCTGGAGTTTTTGCACAACATCTGCCTCGCGCAGAATGCGCAAATGAAATGAGATAAGCGGCTGACTCTTTCCAAGCGCCAGTGTAATTTCTGATACCGTCATTGCTCCTTGCGAAGCAAGTAATCGCAAGATATTTAACCGGTATATGTCGCCTAATGCGCGCAGGCTGTGATCAAATTCTGAAGAAGACTGCCATTGATACAAACCAATTATCTCAACATATCAATTTATTTTTATATATCTATGTATCCCGATGTTTTCGGGGTTCTTCAATATTTATAACAGATCTTGTACTCAAAAGTCAAGTATTTTTTACAGATAAATGTAAATATTTTTATATATAAATATTTATTTATATAATTTGCCCAATTATGGGTATGGCGCATTATCAAAACATGTGTTTGTTGAAAATGCTAATGAATTGCCGTTGCGCTTAGATATTTAGTAACTACTCAGGAGGTAAAGCCAGGAATTGCTAATTCAACCACTGCACGGTACCCATGAGGCGATGCAATCCGGTAGGGGCGACCCTTGCGGTCGCCCTTGGCCCCGGCTACTATTGCTTTGGGAATAGTGTTTTAAATAATATTTATTGGGGCGTACCGTGCGGCGGTTGTATTAAAAAAAATGTCTTATGGGGACACCCCAAACCCCGCGCAAGGGGCTATCGCCCCTTACGAATCCCCGGTGTGTACCGTGCGGTATCTTTGTGGTTCTTGGCCATATCCCCTGAGTAACTACGATATTTATTTCTTAGATATTGGTTATCTTAACAATTTCTAAACATCTTTGCTATTTTATTTTTTTGATCCGCCAATATTTGCTATAATGGCCGTAAAATGTAACAATCGCAGAGATAAAATAATAAATTTACAATAACTGCAATAACCGCACTGAAAAACGCCGTTTGCTATGCGCGTGCGGCTCCAGCAGTTTTTATAAAGAACGTGCCAATCATGTATCATCAAGTCAATGAAACAAATGTAACAATCGTTCGTATTATAGTTATTGAACAAAATTTATGCGGATACAGCTTTTTACTGACCTTAAAAGATATCCAGCCTTTGTTAGCGTCTCTTGCTATGAATCCGGCAACTTTTGTGGCGCTGCTGCAAAGTATCGACGCATTACGTTCCGGTTCTGCCGGTATGATTATGGATCAATTTATTCATACAGATCGCATAAAACTAGCTATGATGTATGCAGCGCAAACACCTGAACGACGGCCATACACCGGCGAAGACGCTTGGCAAATTACCGGCGAAGCGACATTGCATGCTGCAATGTACTCCGAACAGAATGAAAAAATAGTGATTTATTTGGCGGAGAAAAATATAGGCTCAACTCTGCCATATGTATACAGTCATTTAACCGGAGAACTTCATTTTTTTGATGGATTAGCTTTTTTAAAGGAATCCGTTACCTATGATCTTCGCGTTAATTGGCATTTTTCTTTTATATAATCTGCTTTTTCTGTGATTTGCTTGCTTTGCATTTTGTGAATTGAGAGGATATTGATAAATGGACGCGCTTCCTCATTTGTTTGCAGTCCAATCTTTCAGCAAAGATAGCGCAGCGGCCTGGGGAATATTGTGGTGGGGCATAGTTATATTTATAATTCGGACGCTGGAGCTTGCGGCGGCCGGAAATTCGCGCGTAAAACGAATGAGTTTGCGAAATGTTTTGTTTGCCGCTGCAGCATATATTGCGCCTGTATATATTGGGTATCTAGCCGGAACGCCTCTGGTTATTTTGCTTATTGCGACGCTGGCTGCAGAATTGATGGATATCGGTGTTTATTTTACCCATGCCGAATGGAGTATTATAGGCTGTTTAGCTTTTAATGCCCCTATTTTATTTTCCCTCAGTTTTTTGCAATATGCTTTGTTTGTTTCAGTAACAACAGCAATGCAATGGTATGGGTATGCGCTGGCATTTTTGCTTATTGCCGGAGAATTAGCGTCTGCGTTTATTGATGTATATTATACTAATGAATTGATTGATGTGCTTTGCCGAACTCAATGGAATATGCGGCTTTATCCGTCAAAAAATAGCGCGTCGCCGGCGCAGTTGCCCATGGTTTCGCTGCATGTTCCTGCGCATGATGAGCCGCCGGAAATGGTTATTCAAACTTTGCAAGCAATCCTTCGGTTAGACTATCCTTCCTTTGAAATAATCCTTATTGATGATAATACGCAAGATTCATTAAAGTGGCGCCCGGTGATGGATTTTTGTCTGCAAAATACTATTAAAGTATTTCACTTGCAGCAATATCCCGGTTATAAGGCCGGGGCGCTGAATTTTGCTCTAACACAAACCAGCCCCAACGCCGAATTGATTGCAATTGTAGACGCTGATTATTTGGTTCAGCCGAATTGGTTGAAAGAAACTGCGCCACTTTTCCTGCAGAATCCGGAAATGGCATTTTTGCAAACGCCGCAAGCATTTACATATGCCCCAAAAGATACGTATCATCATATGAACGCATTAGCGGAACGGTATTTTTTCTCGGTAGGCATGAAATCCCGCGCGGAACGGAATTCTATTATTTTTTGCGGAACTATGGGGTTAATTCGCCGCAGAGTGTTAGAACGCATTGGCGGCTGGGCAGAATGGAGTGTAACGGAAGACGCTGAAGCTAGTTTGCGGATTTTTACCAAAGGGTATTTTGGGGGATATTTGGATGAGGTGTATGGATATGGGCAGTTGCCGGCAACATTAGCCGATTTAAAAAAACAGCATTATCGCTGGGCCTATGGCAGCGTGCAGTTAACACGTTCATATATTTCTTTGTTGCTGTTTGGCCGAAAACTGCACAATAAAAATCCTAAACAAGGGGCAGTAGCCGGCGCGTCGGCGCGGCTTACAGCAAAACAGCGCTATGATTATCTTATGCATGGTATGCACTGGTTTCATCCATTCCTGCAAATAGCATTGGGGCTATTTCTTAATTGTATTATTGTGGCGCGTATATTCCATATTCCCCTTACAGTGCGGCCATTAATTGCTTCTGCGCTGTTAGCGCCAATTTTAGGTACAGTAATTGGCGCGGCGCGTGTTTTATGGTCATCTAAGTTAGTGATGAAAATTTCTTGGAAAGAAGCAGTAGGAGTTTTAATAGGATTGTTTGCCGTTCATTGGGCTGTTTCTCGCGCTTCTTTTGCGGGACTGTATCGCCGGCGCCTGCCATTTTTGCGGACACCGAAAAATACATCCGCGCTTTCAATCGGCGACGCATTAAAAATGGCTGCGCCGGAAACTATTTTCACGGCAATTGCCGCTGGATCCATCATTGTACTACTTGCTCAATCTATTAGCAGTGAAACGATATTGTTATCACTGCTGCTGTTATGGCACATTTTAGTAATTAGCCCGGCTATTGTAATGGCGCTGCTGAATATGCGGCAGATTAGGAACAAGCAAAAAGAACAAGAGAATCCTGCTGAAATTGAAACAATTAAGATTCCGGCTATGGCTCACCGCTCCTAACATAATTGCCGAATTTTGATTTTTTGGCAAAATACAGCTTGGATAACGGTGATTCATTGACTGTAGATTGAGCTAAGTAACGCATAAAGCAGGAGATGCAGGAGGCAGCAAGCCTTTCTGACGGGCCTGGGGTGTTCCCTCGCCTCGTATTCCTTTTTAAGCTCAGGTCTCTATCTGATATAGAATGGGAATTTATGGTATGCCACGGATTAAGAGAAAAAATAATCCTGTTGTTCACATCACTCTTGAAAACAGGTATGAAACACGTTCGTTGATTCATTCCGGCGCATATTCTAAAGTATATGCCGGCATAGATACAAAATTGCAGCGCAAAGTGGCGATAAAGCAATTGCTTTTGCCACGTGTTTCGGCAAAAGCATTATTTCGTTTTTGGAGCGCCTGCCATGCAATGCTGGAGTGTAACACTCCAACCGCGGCGCAGTTATATGATTTTTTTATTGCTGACGCACAGCCATATATTATTTCGCAATGGATAGATTCAATGCCGCTTGAAGAAACGCTAAAAAATAACCGCCTGTTAACAATGCGCGCTGCCCATAAAATAAGTATTACCTTAGCGCAGTATCTTGCGGCAATCCATACCAAAGGCTACATGCACCTCAATTTGAATCCGGATAATATTTTCACCGATAAAACCGGCGAAGTAATGGTAACAGATTTAGGTGTTGCCAGAATTGTCTCTGATACCGGTATAACTGTAACCGGTATGTTTAATGAAAAATCTTTGATGTATTTAGCTCCTGAACAATGGATGTATGATACCGTTTCTTCTGCGTGCGATGTGTTTGCCTATGGAGTTATTTTGTATCGGATGGTGACCGGCGCAATGCCGTTTCCCGCGCAAAGTATACAAAATTATTTAGCGGCAATCACACAGGGAAGGTGTGTGGCTGTACAGCCGGCGCTGCTGAACCCGCATGTACCGGCTTATTTGGATAATTTGATAATGCAATGCCTTGCTCTTCGCTCTGCAGAAAGGCCGGCAGATGGGAACGCAGTGCTTGCGGCTCTGCAATCGCAGGAAGAAACAATTTATATTGCAACGGTACCGGCGCCGGCGCCGACGCTTATTCTCCCTTTTATAAAACAAAGCCGCAGCAAAACCATACATCGGCCACACTAAAATGATACCCATTATCAGGATGTTAGCTGTACGAGATTACCCGGTGAGGAAACTGCAACGGTCAACGGCAGCATCGGTGTTAAAGTAGCAGCCCCAAAAATAGAATAAGTGATATACCATTGTCCGCCGTTATAATTTGGCGCCAGCTGAATGGTTACCGTAATCCATTTTGCGTGGTACAGGTTATCGCCGGCAATAGCTGTTTCAATGGTTGTTCCGCCGGATCCCGATGTCGTTCGCAAATAAGATGGATATATAATAGTCCCTGCATTGGCGGGTCCGGTCACTCCAAGGTTGATATTTTCGTCGGACTCTGCAACGCCGGGGTTAAATATTCTTACCGTTACCTGCTGTCCTTTATACGCCGCGGGTATGGTAAAAATAGGATAATTTGTTTGCGAACCGTTTAAGTAAATAGTTTGCGTATTCCATGCGCCGACAGTTGCGCCTTCACTTAAACAAGGAGGCGATGCGCCATCTGCGCATATCGCCAGCGCATATGCGTGCAATCCATAGCCGCCGCTGATATCGGCTGTAAAACGGTAATAAAGCGGCGCGGATGTACTATTGGAAAATGTGTATGGCATAGCCACCCAGTTCATAATATCGCTTGGCGTGGGAACGCAGCCCAAACCTGCTGTAATCGGCGGATTATAATAACTGCCACTCTGTGGTATCAGCGCTCCGGAACAACCATGCAGTGTTAGATCTGCGGATGTCATATCAAGGGATGGCAGATATTTCCATGATCCGGCTGGCAAATATACATTTGGCGCGGATTGTGGCGCATAGTTATTTGGCCAAATAGCGGAAACTAAGGTATCTGCGCTGCGGTGATACCATTCGGGAACGGAATAAAGCGAATAGGCAATATTGGGATAAAACTGAATATTATCAAAATAGGGTGGTGAAAATATATTTTCATACGAATCGTAATAACTTCCCGTATTTGTGCCGTTTTGATACACAAACTGAGGGTTGTAAATCCACAATACAATATTTTTTGCGCCCGGAGGAATCATCACGAGATAACTTTCACCGTTTGGAACGCTGCTGTTTGCAGTTAAAAGTCCGCCAAATCCACCGGGTACCGCATCCGGATTGCCGGGGCTGGCGGGGCTGCACTGCGGCCCGGTTGGATATTGCGGCGCATTGGTTGAAGTGCCTAACCGTGTTGTATAGATATAGTTTGGCGCATCTGCGTAGGTTGTATTAGATGCGTCACTCCATCCGTCTTCACAAAGAGTTGAATAGGGATCGCCGAATTCTTTTAAATCATTTTGTCCCGTTAAAAAGATGTATTCGCCGCTGCCCGGAAGGCCGACGGAGCTTTGTGTGTTATCGGAATTAATCGGGGGCAGCATGTTAGCGGTGGCTGTTACACTTGTCCCTATTGCGTTTACACCAACTAAAGCCATAAGAGTAAATGAAAGATTTACTGCAATGGAGACGGTAACTTTGGGTATCGGCTGCATCGTTGCAGAAACAGAAATTTTACTTGTGTCGGTAAATCCATTTTGCGCTGCGGCAATATCTGCTGCGCCTACTGCATTTGAACCATCCGGAGCAGGGGTTGCTGCGGTAGGAAATGCAGCATAGGGTACAGCGGCAATGGCGGCGGCGTCTGCAGCGGATTGTGCGGAGTTCATTTGTATAAATGCGGTAACCTCATCAATGGCTAAACCTGCTATGGCAATAAGAACGACGGCGCTGAACGCAAATAAAACCAGCGCCTGACCTTTTTGCGGCCGTCGTGTTTTGCAAAGTACTGATTTGATTGTTGTTCTAGTTTCATTTGTATAAAATTTTGGCATTTTATTTTCCTATGGCGCCGGTTGCGGATTCATTGGCGCAACTGCTTGAACTGAAAGGGTTACGCTGCCGAAAGGCAGCAAGTTCGTTTGCCACGCATAAACATAAACAATTTTTATACCTAAATCGGCGTTTTGGTACATGAGATTATTACGCGCTGCCGGCAGCCAATTGGTGCTTACCGGGGCCGGCGGTGAAGATGCGCTGCTGCAACCGGGGTTGCCGGCGTAGATATCTTCGTAGGCAATAGATTGTGAGCCACCGACGGGATTACCTGCTAAGTTAGCTTGGTAAATAATAATTTGATTAATGGTTATACCATTTAGTCCTTGCGAACCGTTGTAAATAGCTGCAAGAATTCTGCAATCTGCGGCGGCATTTTTTCCGGAAAACGAACCGGTTAGCGCGCCTTGTAAGGCAGCGTTTTGTATAGAGTTTTGCGCGTTTAGCAAATTTGCAAGATCAACTATTCCGCCGAGAAGTGTTAACATAATAGTAAGTGTTAAAACAAATTCAACAATCGATTGTCCTTTAGCGTATGGCACATCTATCACCCCCCGGAAGGCAAAATGAATGAAACCGCCTGAGCTTGCAGGTGGATTACCGACCAAGATCCAATACTGGCAACCGGTGAGTTAAATGCGAATTGGATCTCTATTCCGGCGAATACCGGCGTCGAAACGGTAGAAAATCTTTGTGAAACCGGCCAATTTTGTGTAGTGGGTATTCCACTTGCGCCGCTATAGATATTTTCAGAGCTTATTTGTGGCCCCGAATTGGTTGCTGATGATTGGTAAATAATGATTGATTGTATTTGGATAAGCGGCAAAATATTAGCGCGGCCAAGTATCATTTGTACTACTTGTGTATCGATAGTTGGATTGGTGTCTCCGTTGACGGCAAGCAGATGTATGGCGTTTTGCGCGGCGTTTTCACAAATTGAAAGTGAAGCGCCGATAAGGGCAAGTTCAATAATTCCAAACATCAACGCTAACAAAATTGGCGCCACCAATGCAAATTCAATAATAGCTTGTCCACGCCTGTGTTTGCGTTTCCAATTTAATTGTTTGCGCATTATATATGCGCTCCCGGATAAACCAGCAGAATAATTTTTGGCAAAATTGGCGCGGCCATGATCATCAGCAGCGGCGGAAAAATAAAAGCGACTGTTGGAAACATCATTTTAACTGTCGCTTGCCGAGCCATGGTTTCGGCGCGCTGTCGTCTTTTCGTGCGCATATCTTCTGCTTGTACTTGCAATGCGTTAGCCAGTGGTGTGCCGTATTTTTCCGCTTGAATTATGGCGCTTGTCAACATGCGAAATTCATCTATACCAACCCGGTCTGCCATTGCTTTTAAGGCGTCACTGCGGGAAATATTCATATTCATATCCGAAAGTGTATGCAGCAATTCTTCTTTAATTGCTCCGGATGATTTATCAATAACCCGTTGAAGTGATTGATCGAAAGAGATACTTTCCAAACAGAGAATTAATAAATCAATCGTGTCCGGGAGTTCTTTGCGGATGGCGTTTTGCCGGGTTTTTGCCTTGCTTTTCAGCCACATTACCGGGAACATATACGCAAAAATTCCCAATAGTGCGCTGATGATAAACGAGTTGAAAACCGGCGCGCCGCCTACAATAGAAATTAGAAGGAAAAATAGGAAGACCCCTCCGGTGAAAATGATGCGAATAAGGATAAAGGACGCAACAAACGTTTCATCTTTACCGGCAAAGCGCGCAATCTCCATAATGTTGCGCTGCATGCGCTGAGGAATAAACGTATTAGAAAGGCCGGAAGTAAATGAATTAAAGGATTTTAACCTCCTTCTCAAAGGATGCTTATTTTTATGAAAATGCAATTCGTTTTTTTGCTGTGTGACAAACTCCAGCCGATTTTGAATGGTGTTTGGTTTACGCATGCGTTGTGTCAAACCTGTAAAAATAAATATCACGCTTAGAACGGCGCTGAGTGAAGTGAGGAGCGGCAGTATATGTAACATAATACTATTTTCCTTTACACATTAATATTTGAGATTTTTTGCATAACCCAAAGGCCGATCATAATCAAAATTGCGGATAAACTGAATATAGCGTAACCCAGCCAATGGGTGATGCGAAAAACGTTAAGAATATAATTTGGGTTAAATATCAGAATCAATACAATGAACCCAACCGGCAGAAGCGCAATAATAATGCCGGAAAAACGCTGCTGTGAGGTAAGAGACAAAACATCTTTCTGAAATTTTACCCGTTCACGGATGATGGCGCTGAGATTTTCTAAAACAAAAATAATATCACCGCCGCCTTCAACTTGAAGTGAGATAGCTTGTGTCAGCAGAACAATATCTTTACTGGGAATTTGCTCTGATAATTCATTAAGAGAATCTTGAATTGGCGCAAATTGCAGATTGTGAAAAGCGTACCCCAACTCAGTAGAAAGTGGTTCCGGAACCTCATCTAAAGCTTGTATAAGCGCGGTTTTTAATATAGCGCCGGATTTTAAAATAGTAATAACATGGGAAATATATTCAGGGAGCTGCTGTTCAATAAGTTTTAAGCGACGTTCTCCGCGTATTTTTAGTAATAAATGCGGCAGAAAGACGGCAGACAGGATGAGAATAGCTCCAATTAGAATATTGCGTGTCCACAAGGCAATAATGATGCAGAAGGTAATAATTGTGGATATGGCGGTTAGATAATCACCTAATTGCATTTGTTTTAAACCAGCCAACCGCATGGTTTGTTCGATTCTTGCGCCTGCGTTTAGTTGATTGGCCAGTTTTTCAAGACTATTCGCAAATATTCCTTGCTTATGTTTAACCGAGGTGATATTAAATGGAACAGCTTGTATTTTCTGAGTGTTTTCGGGTGTTTGAAGTTTGACTAAACGAGCTAGCGGTGACCTTTGCATGCTAATCATTCGTATTCCAATAAAAATGAATACAATTGAAGATACGCTTAAACCAGTCAGTAAAAATCTTATACTGCTCATAATTTATTTCCGCCTTTACGCCTTTTCAAAGAAATTTTGCGGAAAAGTAAATCCTGCTTTATGTAAACTTGACAGGAATCTTGGTGTGATATTATTGGCAATTAACTTTCCGTGAATTGTGTTGTTTGCTGAATATCCTGTTTGATCGAAAGTAAAAATATCCACTACCTCAATATTGGCTGTACCGGTGCGACGAATTTCAGAAACATTTTGGATACGCCGTTTGCCATCGATAAAATGCGCGGTATGCACAATCAGATGAACCGCGCTGGCAATTTGGTCGCGAATGGCGCGTGTTGGCAGATCATATCCGGCCATCAGCACTAATGTTTCTAAACGGCTGATGACATCTTGCGGGCTGTTGGCGTGGATGGTCGTCATTGAACCATCGTGTCCGGTGTTCATGGCTTGAAGCATATCCAGCGCTTCACCGCCTCGGCACTCACCAACGATGATGCGGTTGGGATTCATTCGGAGTGAAGTGCGGACCAAATCTCTTGTAGTAATTTCATTTTTGCCTTCAATTGAAGCATGCCGGCATTCAAGTTTTACAACATGCTCTTGTTGCAGCTGCAATTCCGCGGAATCTTCAATTGTAATAATGCGTTGTTCCGGTTGTATAAACGCCGAAAGCACATTTAACAGTGTTGTTTTGCCGGAATTGGTGCCGCCGGAAACAATAATGTTCAACTGCGACTGTACGCAAGCTTCTAAGAAACGCATCACAGGATGAGTTACCGAGCCATTTTCAATTAATTTTTCGGGATGTAAAATTGCTTTGGTAAATTTTCGTATAGTTACGTGCGGCCCGTTTAACGAAACCGGCGGAATAACGATGTGTACACGTGAACCATTTTCTAATCGAGCGTCTACCATTGGGTTTGCTTCATCAATATGGCGTCCGGAACGTGAAACAACCCGTTCAATGTAATTCATCAGGTGCTGTTCGTTATAAAATTTTATAGGAGTTTTTTTTTGTAATCCGTTTTGTTCAACACGCACATCAAATGGACCATTAATCATAATTTCGGTTATGCTTTCATCTCGTAGCAACGATTCAATTGGGCCATTGCCTAATGTATCATCAATACATTGATCGATAATTGTTTTGCGTTCCCCGCGATTCATGGTCTGATAATTTGAAGTCAGCTCGTTCGTTACTATTCGTTCCAAATAACTTTCCAGCATTTGGCGGGTTTTTTCTTTAGGATATGTGCTTAAATCAATTTTATTGCCGCGCAGTTCATTGCTTAAAGCCATCAAAATTTTCTTGTAAAAATCATATTGCTTATCTTCCTGACCGCCGGATTTACCGGAGAATTTGTTACGATTTACTCCATTTCTATCTTCATTCATGGCAAACTCCTTTTATCGAATGTATTTTGTATTTCCAGCCAAATCAGCGCACAATATTTTAATGACGCCTGATTGCTATTGATCTGCTTACCGAGTTTTGATTAAAGATCGCGCCGCAAGTTTATGAGCGATATCAAAAATTGCTTTACTTACCGGATCACGTTTTTTGTTGATGATGAATGGCATGCCGTTATTGATAGAATCTTCAACAACCGATTCATTTGCCGGAATGGACGCAAAGAAATGTTTTCCGGTGTGACTTTCCAAATGCCTCGGTTTAAACTGTTTTTTATTGTTAAATTCCGTATTGATCAGAAATATTCTTTCCTGCGGAATTTGGTTTTCGTTGAAAAATCGCAGCATTTTAGTAGTTCGGCTGATGGTTGCTAGATTCAAGGAAGTTAATAGTAAAACAGCGTCTGAACGTTCCAGAGCTGTAAGCGCTAAACTGTTGTTCGGGTAGCCGATATCGGCAATAATATAATCAAAATGCTCACTCATTTCTACAAGAATTCTGCGTAAATCTTCAACGTGAATTTGTGACGCTTCTCCAATATAATCTGGCGCGCGGAAAAATCGCAGACCCGAAGAGTGCACTGCGGAGTTATAGATTATTGTTTCTTGATCTAGCTCCGGCTCATTGCATAATGAAACTATTGTTTGCTGCGGCACTAAATCCAGCAAAATATGATCATCTCCGGTATCGAAAGCCAGATCGATCAATGCGGTTTTCTTTTGTTCAGATTGCAGCGCAACAGCTAAATTTACTGCCGTAACACTGCACCCGCTGTTGCCTTTTGCGCCACAAACAGCAATTAATGCGCCATCAAATTTCTCTTGATTCGCGGCCGGCAATGCTACGGCTGCGGCAGAGGTAACAATTTGAGTAATATTGGCGTGCATTTCTTTTGGATTGATTGGTTCTATCAACACATACCGTGCGCCGCGCTGCATTGCTTCTTTCCACAGATCGTCATAGCCATGCCCGGTAAGCAGGATAACAGGAACTGCTAAATCCATAATCAATGGTGTATCAAGTACATTTTCGCAATCGGCCAATCGCTGATTCATAATCACCAAATGTGGATTGCTTTCTCGGCAAATTTCGACTAATTCATCTGCTGTTCCTGTCATTTCAATGACGCGCAATTGCGGCTTGGATTCTACAATCTTGCGCAAATACACCGCAGAATTTTGTGATGGGTGCGCAATTACTACACGTATTTTGGGATCATTTTTGAAAAATCCAGACATTGCTTTGAAGATCCTTTCCTTTAAAATCCGAATAAATTATAGATGGTTTGCGGTGAAACCGGTGTTGTTGAAATATGCTCTGTATCATCCGGTTTGCGTAAGGCAATTGAGATTTTTGTTGTTTCTATGAGCATTTTCAAATTTAATGCGTCTTGATGACTTAAGGCAACAATGAGCGTTTGTGAATCCGGAACCGCATATACAAACACATTTTGCAGCGTAGTTTGCGCAACTTGGCAGGAACCGGATCCGGAAGACCCCACACAAGCTGTTGCCAATATATCTATGTGGTCTCCCGGAACTGCGCCTATTTGCATAGACGATGATGTAAGCGGCAAAACCACCAGAACATCTCCGGCGGGAAGATCCGATGGATCTTTGTTGGCTAAACTTGAAGCAGGACCACCGGAATGACTGAGTCGGGGATCATTTTGCCGCAAAATGGAGCCGGTAAGAATGGTGTTTTGCACAACCATGTTATTCAGCGCATCGTTTAATTGCTGCTGTGAAGTGTAGATAAGCGCATTTGGCGGCAAAGAACTTTGAGGTATGGAAGTAACATGCACTGCAGATGATATTAGAATATAAGGCGGCGCGCTTTGGCTGGTAGAAAGCACAGATCCAACACTTAAATTTGTTGTTGCGGTTATTACTTGCGCCATACTTATGTTGGTGGTGGTTTTGCCTAAGTTTTCAGTATAATACAGGATAAATATCCCAACTATTAACGCAAAAATCACCCCAGAAATGATAAAAAATACTCCGGTTGAGCCTTTGCGTGAAGATGATGTGCTCACGTTTGGTTATCCTTACCTTCAAAATGAAATTTTCTATATATACCTCTTAAGCAAGAATCAGTCCATTTTTACCAAAATTGTTGTGGCTGCTAAACAAATGATTTGCGGTTAAAAAAGGGGGATAATTGTTGGAGTGAGCGGTATATTTACCGCGTATATTAAGCAATTTATTGCGCTGCAAAAATTCGTAACTACTCGGGGGGTTTTGACAAGGTCTCCTTAAAGCAAAAGATACCGCGCGGCATTGAAAGTCAGGCAGCAAAGGCGACCGCAAGGATCGCCCCTACCGGATTGCATGGCCCCATGTGTACCGTGCGGTGGTTATTATAAAAAATATTTTGGGGGCATCCCAATCCCCGTGCAAGGGGCTGCCGACCCTTACGAATCCCAGGCTGTTGCAGCTGCGCTGTCGTTAGAAAAGCCATTCCTGGCTTTACCTCCTGAGTAGTTACAAAAATTCACTATGCGCCTGAAACTTCACACACAACAAAACTGCTCTGCGCAAGGAAAGACGCCGGTGTACTTCCGTTTTGACTCTAAACTGCGCAGAGGAATGTGAGTATGCGGTGGTTTATAATTGCGCTGCGTGTTTGCCGGTATTTTTAAAAAACAGAAATGATGTTTGATATTGATGGGTATATAACAATTAATACACCGGCGCAAAATACCGCAATAATGGCAATAATCAAAATATATTCCAATATGCTGATTTTATGGATTTGTTTTTGAACAGGCTGCTGCGCCATTTTCTTCCTCCCGGATATTCCCAATTGTCGATTTGCTGAACCTTTCAATCGGAAAACTGCTGTTTCGCTTGTATTGTAGCAGATTCTACGTATTGCTACAAGGATATTTTTTTGAGACTGCCATAGCGCTTTCACGCTTGTTATGTGAATTCTTTGGTGGCTATTTCTGCAAAAATGTGTTAAGTACCTTTGGATTGCAGTATTAAGGACTATTGTACTGTATTGACTTGTGTAAACACGTCGATGTAATTATACAAGACATCCGGAGTCCATTTTACCGGAGGAAATACTTTAAAGGACGAACGAAAATAGATTCATCTTTTGAAGAGCGTTAACGAAACGAGGTTTGGCATATGAATCCAGTCAGAAACTCAGAGTTATCGGCGTTTACCCAATACCAGGCAGGAGAAGGCACGATTCAGGCGCCAATGTTAATTTCACGAACACAATCTGTTTCGCAGCAGATGCAGTCGAAATATGTTAAAAATTATAACCATCCTATAAAAGCAAAATCGAAAGATACCGGCGCCGGCGGCGAAGCCCAAAAACAACTTATTGCAGATGGCCATGAAGCTAATCGAAGAAATCGCGGCCTTTTGCGTAATCCCCAGCGAGAAATGCTTTTGTTGCATTTTATGATTGGCGAGCAAAACCCACATTCTACTATGCACACAGATATAGCTGCGGTGTATGGTAAAACCGGCGGCGCACAGCGGGAAAGGCCGCCTCCGAAGTAATTTGTGTTCATACACGTTGTGTTTTCCTGTGGTTATACCGAGGATAATTCTTAAATCAACAGCTTAAAAATGTTGGATAAAATCTTTTGCTATCGGCGCCGGCAAATACCAAAGAAATTTAAATTTAGGCCTGTTCAATGCAGAACAGGTCATTTTTTTGCCTTCTTAAACAGTAAATACTCATGGGGTTATGAGAAAGTCTCCATAAAGCAAAAGCCAGCACAAGCGCCGCCCCATATTGTTTGTTTAAGTATACGCTGCGCGGTCACATCTAAGGCAATGCAATCCGGTAGGGGCGACCCTTGCGGTCGCCCTTGCTTCCCGGCTACCAATATTACTTAAGGAATTTAGGTTTAAAATAATAATTTTTTGGGGACACCCCAAACCCCGCGCAAGGGGCATCCGCCCCTTACGAATCCCCATGGGTACCGTGCGGTATTTTGTTTATAAAAAAGAGATTTTGGGGACACCCCAAACCCCGCGCAAGGGGCATCCGCCCCTTACGAATCCCCATGGGTACCGTGCGGTGGTTATTTATAAAAGAGATTTTGGGGACACCCCAAACCCCGCACAAGGGGCATCCGCTTCTTACGAATCCCCATGGGTACCGTGCGGTATTTTGTTTATAAAAAAGAGATTTTGGGGACACCCCAAACCCCGCGCAAAGGGCATCCGCCCCTTACGAATCCCAGGCTCTTGCAGCTGCGCTGTCGTAAGATTCGCATCTTATTTAGAATATGAATTTGCGATTGACGTTCAATCTTTCCAAAATTGGTGATCAGATTGGTGTATTATGAGGTACAATAATAGCTAGTGTTATATATATAGTCCTTCGTGGTACTGTGGAAAATACTGCGCTGTGCGGCAATAATCTCATTGCGAAGACTGTTCCAAACAGGTACCATTTTTAGAACAGCGCAGCAATAAAGCACAATTTTTTTGCGCAGCAAGGTGCAGTAATATGTCAGCGAAACCGTCGCAGCAAGTTTTTTTCCCATCGCTCGATCCTACTGGTGTTCGGCTAGCCGGTGAATGGACGCCCGCACATGATGCCTCGCCAACAAGCGCCGCGGTTCCCGGCCCCGCAATAGCGCTATGCCATCCGCAGCCGTTGGTTAATGATATGAACGATCCGCTGACGAAGGCAATGCAGCATGAATTTTTGGAAGCCGGCTGGTCGGTATTGCGATTTAACTTTCGCGGCGCGCAACCCAGTGGCGGAACTTATACTGATGGCAGATTGGAGTTATATGATGTAGCAGCTGCGGTATTATGGCTGCGCTCTCAGCCTCAGGTAGATCCGGCTAAAGTAGCAATAGCCGGGCATGCATTTGGCGCAGCAGTAGCTTTGGTGTATGCTGCGGCAGATCCGTCTATAGCCGCAGTGGCAGCGGTTAGCCCTCCGATATTTCGCCTGCAGCAATCGTTAGCAACGCAAATAACTATACCCTGTTTGCTGCTATCCGGAGAAAATGATGAGGTGTGCCCGCCATATAAATTGGAGCAATGGCTGCAGCAAAATCCAACTAAAAAAACACAAACAACTGTGCCGCGCGCCGAACATCTTTTAAAGGGATATGAAGTTCGGGTTGCGGCGTTAATTGCCTCATATTTTCGTCAAATGATTCCGCAGTTTGCATGATGATAGGAAACTTCAGGCGCAGTTTGTAATTTGCAAACCGGCGCCGTGAAGTAAAATAGGTTATTTTGCAGAATCTTCTTGAACAATAACTACAGTTAATTGCGGCTCATAATTATTGCCTAACCGCACGGGAACCTTATATTCACCTAATCTGCGGATTGATTCTCGCAACGTAATAGAGCGGCGATCCACGATGATTTTTTCCTGTTCGCGAAGCGCATCGGCAATATCTTGATTAGTAACTGAGCCGTAAAGCTGGTTATCTTTACCAACACGAACGGCAAATTTTAAGGAAACACTGTTCAAGCGATCAGTAAGTGTTTGCAGATCCGACAATAATTTTTCTCTGCGGCGATTTTCAAGAGCTACACGATCTTGGAGATTGGAAAGAGCGCTAGCGGTTGCGGCAGTAACCATATTGCGAGGTAACAGATAATTGCGGGCATAACCGTCTGCGACATTTTTAACATCACCGGCTTTTCCAAGACCGGGAACTTCTTCTAGAAGAATTACTTTCATATCGGCCGAATAAAAGGTCCTTTCAATTGCATGGAAAACGCGAATAAACCGCGTTGCGATAGTATGAGGCTAAACGAAAATATCATAAACCGTCATGAAACAGTATATACCAAGGATAAGGCTAAGAGCAAATTTCACTGCTATAGTGTGAAAAACTGACTTAAAAAAGCATACAAGGACTACTAATATTGTGTTATTGTTTGGAAAGTAGTATATTCAGATAGAGACTTTTACCTTTATTTTTCTGCGCTAACGGATGTATGATATATTGCAGGCGAACAAACATACAGGTGTACAGAACATTGTGTTATGTCTGCCCGCACAGAAACGTATTGGGTAAAAGTTTTGGTGATATACTAAACGAGGCGTTATTTTTTACATTTTTTTAAGATGTACTCTTACGATTTATTATTTTTGATGGAGAGAATATTATGTCTGCGCCATCCAATCCACATCAAGATCTAACAGCTAAACAGCCAAATCCCCTTGCGTTGATATTTCATTTAGGGAAAACATTTCGACTGACCGGCGCGCTTATGAAAGACGGCAGGGTCTCGATTTTTCGCAAGATTTTTTTTGTTGGCGCTATTATAGCCATGATTGTGCTGCTGTTTTCCGGAGACCTTGCGGTAGAATTATTCGCTAATGTCATACCGTTTATTGGGCCTGCAATCGGGTTACCGGCAGATGCAGCGTTTGACTGGCTTGCTATTGCAGTGCTTGCTCTAAATTTGCTGAGAGTTTTTCCAATTTCCATAGTGGGCGAACACTACAACAGAATTTTTAAAGGGCAGCCGCCTCAACAACAGTTGCTGCAAAACTAATTTTAAAAATAGCTGTAATAGCAAATTGATATAACTTTCAATGCGCAAAAAGCATGGAGCTTGTTGCGCAAAAATTATTATTATGTTTTATCAATAAAAATAACTTTGTGTTTCCTCTTGTGCGCTCCTGCATCTTTCCTATTTTCCTCACGGTTCTGTGATATTTTACCAAATAAACTGGTGTTTATTCGTAATTATAGGTAAAATAAATCAGATTAACTGTATGATCAATAGCTATATTAAAGTTTTGTTATATTTTGCCGAAAACTTGCGTATAAAGTAATAATCGGCTTGATTGTGTTATGTTCAATCAAGTTGCGTGCATTCATCGGGAAAAGGGTTTCCGCTGAAGCACATTAATCTTAAGGAGTGCATACAGTATGCAGCAACAGCAATTTTCGAAGTTCGTGCGCGGATTTGCCCAGTTTTCCGTAGCAGCGATTGCCGTTTTAGCTATCAGCCTTGCGGCGTGCGGCGGTTCAACCAGCAGCGGATCCAGCGGACCTAAGAATTTGATTATCGCTTCCGAATTGCCCGTCACCGGAACAGACGCAGGTGATGGAGTTCCCACCCAAAACGGTGTGCAGTTAGCAGTGTCGCAAAACGCCAATTTAGGAAATGGATATACATTAACGTTTCTCAGTGAAAATGACGTAAGCACAACGACCGGCACACATGATCCGACTACCGGCGCAAACAATATTGTAACATTAGCCAATAACCCCAGTGTTATGGGCGTAGTTGGCCCGTTCAACAGCAATGTTGCCGGCGCAGAAATTCCGGTTGCCAACCGCTATGGTTTGACATTAATCAGCCCGTCAAACACAAACCCCGGCCTTACCCTACAGCAGTATGCAGCTGCGAATGGATTTGATTTTAGTACCCTGCACCCGGCTGGTAAACCCGATTATTATTTCCGTGTATGCGGCAATGATATCGACCAAGGCAAATTAGACGCGAAAATTGCGTCTTCTCCACCGATTAGCGCCAAAACCGCATTTGTTATTGATGATAACGAAGCGTATGGTGTAGGTTTAGCGAATTTCTTCACAACATATTTCCAGCAAGATGGCGGCACACTCGTTGGCACACGGCAGTCAATTTCGTTAAGCCAAGCCAGCACATTCCCAACTCTTGCCCAAAATATTGTTAACGCACATCCAAGCGTAATCTTCTACGGTGGTGTTACATCCAACGGCGCACCTCAGTTAAAAGCTCAGGTAGATAAAGCTGGCGGTCAGAACATCCCGTGGGTTGGCGGAGACGGTATTGCTGACGATCCTTCTTGGATAACCCAAGGCGGCGCAGACGCATTCAATGTTACTGGCACAGTTGCAGCGCCGGATGTTGGCACACTTGCAAAAAGCAATGCAGCTGCCCAAACCTTTGTACAGCAATATACTGCGAAATTTGGCTCAGCCCCGATTCCTTACAGCGCCATGTCCTATGATGCAGCAATGATTGAAATTACTGCTATCAAAGATTTAATCAGCGCGGGAAAACCGGTAACTCGGGCTGCTGTGCGTGATGAAATTGCTGGTTTAACCTATTCAGGTGTCACCGGAAATATTTCATTTGATTCCAATGGTGACAACAAAGGTTCCAAGTTCTATAGTATTTATTATGCAGACCCCACATCAAAGCAGTGGGTATTTGAAACTCAGATTGATACAAGCACTCTGTAGTTTGCAATTTCTGCATGTAAATAGCGCTTAACTCTGCAAAGCGTTCAGCATCCATCGCAGCAGCGCTTTCACTTGCAATTTTAATTCAGTGAGAGCGCTGCTTTATTTCAGCAAATTTCAGTTTTTAAAGTGTTTTCTGTAATGCGGCGCTGGTTTTGTCTGTAGCATTCCTGGAACCAAAGCCCAGCATTTTTTCACCGATAGTTTGTACTGAGCAAACTTTTAGTTTATGTACAAATCTAATTGGTGGGGAAAGCAAATTTTTGATTCTAAAGTTAAGCAAATATCTTGACTTAATTTTTAAAATCAGGCATACTCAATCTTAATATTAGTTTCATTACACGCTGAGCATTTTTCTGTCACTTCATCATTTATTGGTGTTAAGAAAACATAAACGCGCTCAAGGCAGTAATTTTTTTAATGTTATCTGCAATTGCAGGTTGTTTCACCCTAAAAAATGAAAATTGTTACCATAGGCAGTAGTGAATGCTTTAAAAATTAACATTAGACAGGGAGTAGATATGTTTGTCCTTGCCTCAACTACATCCGGCATATTCATACAAACAATGGTTAATGGCATAACCTTAGGCGCAGTTTATGCCTTGGTCGCCCTTGGATACACTATTGTGTATGGAATTGTAGAACTTATCAATTTTGCCCACGGCGATGTTTTTATGTGGAGTACAGCTATTACGTTAGTTGTGCTAAACTCAATGCATGTTTCCACAGCAGTATATGGGTTTGCTCTTATCGGCTTGCTGTTATTGATGATTGTCATCGGCGCAGTCGTTTCCGGAACATTAAATGTCGCTATTGAACGGCTGGCGTATCGCCCGTTGCGCAAGGCTCCTCGCTTGGCTCCTCTCATTGCGGCTATTGGTGTTTCATTTATTTTGGAAAACATTGCCGAACTATGGCTTGGCGCTTCCGGTATTTCATACCCAGACTTTTTCCCAAATGGCGGTATTGTTTTGGGAGATGTAACTATTCAGTATATTGATTTGGTGGTAGTGGTTTTAACAGTGGTTTTAATGTATGGTTTAAATGTACTTGTCAAATCTACGAAAATGGGCAAGGCTATGCGCGCTACTGCGCAAGATCCCGAAGCAGCGGCGCTAATGGGCGTGGATATTAACCAAACAATTTCGTTTGCGTTTCTTGTAGGCGGTGTGTTGGCTGGAGTTGCCGGTGTTTTCTATAGTCTTGTTATCCCTGTTTATGCTTATAACGTCGGGTTTGAACTTGGCCTTATTGCGTTTACTGCGGCAGTGTTAGGTGGTATTGGAAACATTACCGGAGCAATGGCCGGAGGGTTCCTTATCGGCATCATAAAGGCATTAGCTACAAATTATTTGCCAAATGGCAGCGATCTGAGTGACGCTGTTGTTTTTGCTATTTTGGTTCTGGTGCTAGCCTTACGCCCATCTGGGTTGTTGGGTCAACAAGTACCGGATAAGGTTTGAAAGGAAGTATTACGCAATGTCTGCTTCACCTTCTCATTTTCAACAAAAAATGCAGAACCCATTGAAATCTTTGGGAATACGTAAAAAAATCGGTGATTTTTTAAATAATACAAAATTTTTGAACCGTTCACTCAGTTGGTATGTAACCGGTTGGCGCGTTGGAGTTTTTTGGGGTCTTATTGCGTTGTTTTTGCCGCAACTTCTTAATTTTTCCACTAATTTTCTGGATCAAACTTATTTTGCGCCCAATATTTTATTATTAGACGCCATTTTATGCGGCATTTATGTTATGCTGGCGCTTGGATTGAATATTGTGGTGGGGTATGCCGGTTTGCTGGATTTGGGCTACGTGGCATTTTTTGTTATCGGTTCCTATACCGTAGCGTTTGCCACCAGCGGCATTATTCGCAATATCCATAGTCAAGTAGTTAATATCCCGGCGCTTACTTTCTGGGAGGCTATTCCGCTGGCCGCGTTGATTGCCGGATTTATGGGTGTGCTTCTTGGCGCGCCGACTTTGCGACTGCGCGGCGATTATTTGGCAATTGTAACGCTGGGTTTCGGTGAAATTGTTCCCATTGTTATTAAAGATGTGCCGTTCTTTTATGGCGCATTAGGCTTTCAGGTGCCGCCAGCTCCAGTAGTGAACACTCCATTTGGTCAGGTGGATTTTGGCAATCCGCTGGATTTTTCGGCGTTTTATTATTTAACATTGGCAGTCATTATTTTGATTGTGATGTTTAATATTTTATTGCGCAACTCAAGTATTGGCAGAGCCTGGATTGCCATTCGCGAAGATGAACTTGCCGCATCGGCTTCCGGCGTAAATTTGGTTCGCATTAAACTGATGGCGTTTGGTTTAGGCGCTGCAATTGGCGGCATCGGCGGTGTGTTTAACGGCGTGATGACATCTAGTATCAGTTACGATCAATTTTCCTTTCAAGTCTCTATATCTGTGCTGATTATGATTGTACTGGGTGGAATCGGCAGCATTCCCGGTGTTATCGTCGGCGCAATTTTACTGCGCTTTATTGATGTTTATGTCATTTCAACTATCAGCAATATGCTGCAAACAAATACGGCGCTGGCTAATCCATCTAATCCATTTCATTTTCTGGTCAGCTTTAACTTGAATACCACCAAGTTTTTGATTTTTGGCTTGGTGCTGCTTTTGATGATTATATTAAGGCCTCAGGGTATCATACCCAATAAACGCCGGCAGCTTGAATTGAAAGGTGTTGGCCTTGCCCCTGAAGAATTATCCGTTATTGGAGAAATAGAGCGCGAAGAAGAAGGCTCTTCCGCTCCTCCGGAATCTGTTGAAGGCTTGGGAGATATTTAAATGGCTGGAACATCTAAGGGAGAAGTGCTTTTACAACTGAAAAATGTTACCAAAAGTTTTGGCGGCCTTACCGCGGTAGATTCCATTAATTTGGAAATTCGCAAAGGTGAAATTTTCAGTATTATTGGCCCAAATGGCGCCGGAAAAACAACGGTATTCAATTTAATTACAGGCATTTATCAACCAACGTCCGGAGAAATTATTTTTAATGGATCTTCTATTAAAAATCTTTCACCAGATAGGGTTTTGCGCCGCGGTATCGCACGCACATTTCAAAATATCCGCCTGTTTAATAATATGACGATTATGGAAAACGCCATGGTTGGGCAGCATCCCTTCATACCAAGTGACTTGTTTTCCGTAACTTTCCGGCTGCCGAATTACCGCGCAGCAGAAAAAAAAGCGCACAATCGCGCTTTAGAGCTTTTAGCTTTTTTTGGCTCTGAATTGGTTATGCGTAAAGAAGAGTATGCGGTAAATTTGGCGTATGCGGTTCGCCGCCGCTTAGAAATTGTCCGAGCTTTGGGATCTCGGCCGAAACTGCTGTTGCTTGACGAGCCAACTGCCGGCATGAATGACGCCGAAACAGCGGATGCAATTAAATACATCCAAAGATTGCGGCAGGAATTTGATTTAACCATTTTGCTGATTGAACATAAATTGCAGGTAACCATGGGCATTTCTGATAGAATTGCCGTTTTGGATTATGGGAAAAAGATTGCCGAGGGGATTCCGGCAGATATTCAGCATAATGATTTAGTTATCGAGGCATATCTTGGTAGGAAAGTTGAAGGCGCTTAAAAGTATGTTAGAATTGCAGAATATTAATACATTTTATGGCCCCAGCCACGTGCTGCAGGATATGACTATAAAAGTGAACCAAGGCGAAATTGTTTGTTTGCTTGGCGCTAACGCTGCAGGTAAAACGACCACTATGAAAACAATTTTCGGCTTGGTGAAACCCAAAGAAGGCAAAGTGATCTTTAAGGGCGAACGGTTGGATACACTGAAAACTGATCAAATTATAAAAAAAGGTATCATTCTTTCACCCGAGGGACGCCGTGTTTTTTCCCGTATGACTGTGCGTGAAAATTTGGAAATGGGTGCATTTATGTTTTCCTCTACCACGCAAATTGCTGAAGATATCGATAAGGTGTATGCGCTGTTTCCTCGTTTGAAAGAAAGGGATAAACAAATTTCCGGCACCATGTCTGGTGGGGAGCAGCAAATGCTGGCCATTGGGCGCGCTTTGATGGCGCGGCCGCAATTGTTGTGCTTGGATGAGCCTTCGCTTGGTCTTTCGCCAATTTTAGTGCAAACAGTATTCGACACCATACGTAAAATTCGGCAGGATGGTGTGACAATATTTTTGGTGGAGCAAAATGCCTTTATGGCGCTGAATAATGCAGATAGAGGCTATGTTTTGCAATCCGGCAAAATTATATTGGAAGATACTGCGCAAAATTTGCTGAAAAATGACACCGTGCGGGCAGCATACCTTGGCGGCTAATGCATCGTGATAATCGACGCGCATACACACATTTTCCCTCCGGAAATATCCACCGAAAAAGATAAGTTTTTGCGAAAAGACAGCTGGTTTGCTGAATTGTATACAAACCCCAAAGCGCGGCTGGCTTCCGCTGAAGATCTTATCACTTCGATGGACCGCAATGGTATCGATACATCAGTTATATGCGGATTTGCTTGGAAAGACGCCGGGTTAATCCGCTTAACGAATGATTATTTGGCAGATGCTGTTCAGAAATATCCCTCCCGATGTATAGCGTTTGCTACTGTAAACCCAATAGCAAAAGATTGTACACAAGAAATAGAGCGCTGCGCCGAACTGGGGTTTCGCGGTATTGGCGAACTGATGCCTGCCGGACAACGCTATGCATTAAGTGATAGCGCTGCGCTGCGCCCGCTGGCAGAGACGGCGCGAGAGCGCAACCTGATTATTTTAACCCACACCAGTGAACCTGTTGGCCATGTATACGCTGGCAAAGAGCAGGTGTTTCCTCAGGAATTGGCGGCATTTTTGGCGGCGTTTCCCGAAAATAAGGTTATTGCAGCGCATTGGGGTGGTGGTTTGCCATTTTATCATCTAATGCCGGAAATCCGTGCGCTTGCGAAAAATTGCTGGTACGACTGCGCAGCGGCAGCATATTTATACGATCCTGCGGTTTTCTCTGCCGCATTATACAGCGGTGTTTTGCCAGAGCATATTGTGTGGGGCAGCGACTATGCAATAATTAGCCAGAAAAAAATGCTGGCGTATATTCGGTCTGCCAATATAGAAACAACCGTGCTGGAAGCAGCGCTGGGGCTGAATATGCAACGGCTGCTGGACAGTATGCAAGAGATAAGCCGCTGAATTTATTTTGCCGAAAAATGTTCTGTAATTTGTTTAACCCATCCGCGGGCATTTCTTTTTTGTTCGACATCTGTTGTTATTTGGCCGTAGCGTTCTTGCCGGTAGGCGTTGGTTAACGCTTGCAGTGCGGTTTGCACATTACTTTTCTCTGGTTCTTCCGCTGCGATCATCTCTGTGAACAATCTTTGTTCGTATTCCAGCGGTGTTTCAACTATATTGCGCGCCAGCCGGGGCTGCTTTTTCTGAATATATTCCAGCAATTCCCGGTAGCGCGCTCTTATTGAATGATCATCGATTTTGCCGGAGTCATAGGGCCAAAGAAAATTGTATTTTTTTGAAATTTCCGGAGATACTGCAAGATGTTCATGGATGTCATCATACGCTTCAGTGGAAGTGCGAATAAATGCTGTTTGAAGAATGCGCAGTATGATATATATCGTTATCAAGGCTAGCAGCGCTATCAAAATATATTGAATGATGGAAACGGTTTGCTGTGAAATCGCTGCATTTTGTATAGGTATAAATATTGGTTCTGATGAAGGTGGATTTGTATTGCCGCCTTTGTGAAAAAGGCTTTCTAAGAAATAGATGAACCAGCGCACCGGATAAAAAGCAAATTCAATAATAACCCCTAATATCAAAATAATTAGGAAAGCAAAAATTCCTAAAACATCCCAAAGCGGTGTAAAAAATGAAACAACTGCCTCTACCATATTCAGTGAAATAAAGGAATCAAAGACTAAGGAAAGTATCAGCAAGGTTCCGCTTAAAAGCGTTGTAAGCATTAGCCAGCGCATGGTTGGGCTGTGTCCGGATGTGTTGTTTATAAGATTTTTTTGCAAAACCGATAATCGGGCAAGTGATACAGTTATCAAGCCGCTTAACGCAAAAATTGGAAACAGCTGCAAAACAAAATTTGTATAGGCAAGTGAACTGAATTTTGTGGCGAATGCCGCCAAAACAAATGCGCCAAATCCTATAAGAAAAGCTTTTTGATGATCTTCCGCGCTTTTTTTGCCTCCGCTGATAATATGTGTTCGCCATATAACAACAGCAGTCAGCGCAATAATAATTTCTTTCAGCCAAAAATAATCTGTGAAAATATTGCTTAGGCTGGCAGCAGAAAACAATAGAAACGCCGCTATATAAATTGCAACTTCAAAGAAGCGAACATGCTTTTGAGAGCGGATTTTTTGTGAATATAGGAATCGGAGCAGCCATATTTGCGCTACATTAATGAGGAAAAATGAGGGCAAACGAAACGGAGAACCTGTGTAGGTATTTGCCAAAAATTGCGCTAACATTCCAAAAATAATTATGATTGGTGTTGATTCCATGAAACTTTGTGTTATCGGTATTAGGATGGCGTCCAACCGAATAACTGCTGACAGTGATTTATTTTTCATCTGGTTTTCCGTTTATAATGTTCCAAAGCTCGGTTCCCCCGATATGATAAATGGGGATAGAGCCGGTGTATATTTGTATTTCTTCATCGGGTTCACCGGTTAACGCTAAAATAACTCCCATTCCGGCGCGCTGCATGGCAAATAGCTGCTCCACAATGTCGTCGTTTAAGGCGCGTATTGCGCCAACATACAAAATGGTGGCGCCGATAGGCAGTTCTTTTTGGATATTTTCCAATCGAAGATGCATAGATGATCCCCAAATGGCCAGTAACCTTGCCAGCGCACTTAATATGCGTTCCCCCTGTACAGAATCTCTGCCGATTGGCACGTAGGTTAAGCGGGTGTCTGTTAATTCCGTAAGCGGCTCATCCATCAGCAAAGTATCTTCCGAGATAACATGCTGTATAGATTGTAGCAAGCAGTTTGCAAGCAGCCCAACCGAATGCTTTTGCTCTAACGCCCATTCGGATATTGAAGCCGCAAACGTTATAGCCAGCTCTAGTAAATTTTCATCATACCCCATAGCAATTTGCGGATTTGTTGTTACATTTAAGGCAATCAGCAAATCAATATCATTGCTGGAATCGTATATTTTGCTGCGGAGCGCGCCGGCCCTTGCGGTGTTTTTCCAATGAATGCGCCGCGGATCGTCACCAATAATATATTCCCGAACACCTGTTACCTTCAAAGGATCTTCAAGAAAACGCCGGTAAGGTTTCAATTCGCCCAGCGGACTACGGGCCGGCAGATTAAACAATTCTACATCCATAACTTTGGGATAGATAATGACGCCGGCGTTAGCGCTTCGCAGCAAGCGAATTTCACGAACTTTCCAGCCGAATGGATCGCTCATGCGAACTGTCACCGGGCCATAGATAAAATATCCCCGTTTGGTAGCATGAAACATAAATTTACGGCGAATCCGCTCCATAGACCAAAGGGAGAAAGCGCTGATTAAATCCATTTTTCCGGCTTTGTAGGAAGATTGCGCGGTTTGTTTCAATAATGGGATATCGACAGATATTTCACAGGTCACTTCTATCCATGGCATGGGCAAGCGTTTCCGGTTTTCAACGGCGATTTCCAGCGCAAAATCTTCTCCAATTGTAACGCGCCCGGGGAGCGTCTGTTGTTTTATGGAAACGCCCCGCGGCCCCAATCGATGCCATAATTCAAGAACGCCGCCGATAAAAGCTGCAAATAAGGCAAGCAGCAAGAATAAACCGTTTTTACTGACTGCGGCAAACAGAATAAGGGTTCCTGCAAAAAGAAACCATCCAATGAATGCTAACTTGTCTTGTTCGGTTGGCAAATTGCTGACATTATAATCCATATGAATCAGCGGCCTTTGGTAAATTCAACAGGCGTAACAACCGATGCGATAATTTCGGCAATAACATCTTTTGCTCCGGAAGTTCTGCGGCGAATATTGTTTTTCATAATCAATCGATGCGCAAGCACCGGCGCCGCCATTTTTTTTACGTCGTCTGGTTCTACAAATGTTCGGCCATTCATAAAAGCCCACGCTTCGCACATTCGATACAACGCGAGGGTTGCGCGGGGACTTGCCCCAAGTTCTACAAGCGGATGATTGCGTGTTCCGCGGGTAATTGCAACCAAATAGCGTTCCACATCTGGCGCCCAAACAGCAGTTCTAATCTCTTGCTGCATGCGCATGATATCTTCGGTAAAGGAAACCGCTTCAATTGTTTCCAGTGGATCTTTGGTTTTAAATCTGCGTGTTATGTACAGTTCCTCTTCTTCCTCCGGGTATCCCATTTGAGCGCTAATTATAAATCTATCTAGCTGTGCCTCAGGCAGCGGAAATGTGCCTTCCATTTCTACGGGGTTTTGTGTGGCAATTGCCATAAATGGTTCGGGCAGACGCATGGTGTCTCTATCTACAGTAACTTGCATTTCCGCCATTGCTTCCAGCAGGGCAGATTGTGTGCGCGGAGTTGCGCGGTTAATTTCATCAAAAAGCAGCAGTTGGGTAAAGATGGGGCCTTCTCTAAAAATAAAGTTATTTTGCTTTTGGTCGAAATAACTTACCCCGCTGACATCGGTTGGCAGCAGATCCGGCGTTCCTTGAATACGCTGAAACCGCATACCCAGTGATTTCGCAAGAGATTTTGCCAGCATCGTTTTACCGCTGCCCGGGTAATCATTTAAAAGCGCATGGCCTTTACTGAGCATGGCGGCCAGCAGCAGATCGATAACTTCTTGCTTGCCAACAATAACTTTGCCGATGTTAGCGCGAATTTTTTGTGACCATTCAAAAACGGAAAGAGCATTTGGGGCCTGATTATTCATGATGATTCCTTGATATCAAATAAAGTTTAGCTATTTGGATTTAATGAGTTTAGTGTTTTTGCCGAAAATAATAATAGTCAAGCATTCAGCCGGTTGCCGAAAACAGGTATTTCGCAGGTATTATAACATGACTATGCGGGAATTGTCATGCTGCCTCTCAGTTGACTCACAATACTCATATTATGTGATATAGCTCATGTAAAATGAACAGTGTGAGGGATACAATGTGAATAGCGAACTAATCAATGAAATCATGAATTCAAATATGTGTTGGTTTATATACAGAAAGGTTCTTATTTATGACGACATGGTGCACAGCCGAAGAAGCGGTTCGTGTTGTTCAATCGGGCAATAGAGTATTTGTACAGGGGTTTGCGGTAACTCCAACCCCGCTGCTTCAGGCGTTAACAGAACGCGGGCAGGAATTGGAAAACGTTGAAATTGTGCATTTGCATACCTATGGGCCAACCCCATATACCGATCCGCAATGGGCAGGACATTTTTTGCTGCGCGCAATTTTTGTTGCAGATAATACGCGGCAGGCAATTAACTCAGGGCGGGGTACGTATACACCCATTTTTCTTTCAGATGTTCCGGAAACATTTCGTCAAGGCGGCGAAATGGCTATTGATATTGCATTTATTCAAGTATCGCCGCCGGATAGCCACGGATGCTGCTCGTTGGGGCCTGCGGTAGACGCTACGCTGGCTGCCGTAAATCATGCAAAACATGTTGTGGCTCTGGTGAATCCGCATGTGCCGCGGGCGCATGGAATGGGTTTCATCAATTTTTCTAAAATTGAATATGCCGTACACTGCACAGATCCGTTGTATGTGACTGAGGCAGTGCAGCCGAATGAAGTGCAGCGCCGTATTGGCCGCTATACCGCTGAATTAATAGAAGATGGCGCGACGCTGCAAATGGGTATTGGCGCTATTCCCAACGCCGTGCTGGCCGAATTGCAAGATCGCCGCAATTTAGGTGTTCACACAGAAATGTTTTCCGATGGAATTATCGATTTAGTGAAAAAGGGAGTCATTACCGGCGCGCGCAAGAAACTAGATCCGGGCAAGATTGTTTCTTCATTTGCCATTGGGTCTCAAGAACTGATGGATTTTATCGACGATAACCCAATGGTTCAATTTTATCCGTTTGATTATACAAATGATTCACATATTATCCGGCAGTTTGATCACATGGTGTCTATTAACAGCGCGATTCAGGTAGATTTAACGGGCCAAGTGTGCGCGGAGTCTATTGGGGCATATATATATAGCGGGGTTGGCGGGCAAATGGATTTTCTGCGCGGCGCGGCGCTTTCACACAACGGCAAGCCGATTATTGCGCTTCCTTCCACGGTTTCCGCAAAAAGAATGACTGATGAAGATTTAAGCGCAATTATGCAGGAACCGATTGATGGGCAAATTTCCCGAATTACGCCGTTTCTAACCCCCGGCGCATCAGTTACAACAACGAAGGCGCATTTATATTATGTTATTACCGAATATGGCGTTGCCTATTTGCATGGCCTTAGCCTGAAAGATCGGGCACTGAAATTAATTGAAATAGCCGCGCCGCAATTTCGGGAACAACTGGAACGCGCTGCCTTTAAAAATAAACTGCTGGCGCGTTAAACGCTTGCGGAAAGAACCAATTTCATGTTATGTTGTAGCCATGGGCGCTTTCTTTTTTAGGCGCTTTAGGCAGTGCGCCGCGCATTTTTTGTGCATTTCAAGCGCTGCCCCAAAGTAAAACAATACGCCTGAATGACAATGCGCTGATTTTGTCTCGATGTGGAGGCCAATGTATGGCAATCTCTGATACTCATAACCATGCCGGGCCGCGTGTGGTGCGTGCGCCGCACGGTTCCGAAATATCCTGCAAAGGCTGGGAGCAAGAAGCTGCGCTGCGCATGCTGATGAATAACTTAGACCCCGATGTTGCGGAACGCCCGAATGATCTTATTATCTATGGAGGATCGGGAAAAGCCGCCAGAAATTGGGAGAGTTTTGACGCAATTGTGCGCACGCTGCGCCGCTTAGAAAATGATGAAACGTTATTAGTGCAATCGGGGAAACCCGTTGGTGTGTTTACCACAACACCGGATGCGCCGCGCGTATTAATTGCCAATGCTAATTTGGTTGGCGAGTGGAGCAATTGGGATGAATTTCGCCGATTAGATGCCCTTGGCCTTACGATGTATGGCCAAATGACTGCGGGTTCCTGGATTTATATTGGATCTCAGGGTATAGTTCAGGGAACTTATGAAACATTTGCCGAAGCGGCGCGCCAATACTTTGGCGGATCTTTGCGCGGAACTATAACACTGACTGCCGGCCTTGGCGGCATGGGCGGCGCACAGCCGCTGGCTGTTACCATGAATGAAGGGGTATGTATTGCTGTAGAAGTAGACCCTTCACGCATTCAGCGCCGTATCGACACCGGATATTTGGATGAATCCAGCGATTCACTGGATGACGCATTGGCCCGCGCTGAGGCGTATAAAAAAGCTGGAATAGCAAAATCAATCGGACTGCTGGGCAACGCCGCTGAAATTCACCCGGAATTAGTGCGGCGCGGCTGGGTTCCCGATTTGGTTACCGACCAAACTTCAGCGCACGACGCCTTAAATGGCTATATCCCCGCGCATTATTCGTTAGAAGCCGCCGCCGAACTGCGTAAAAACGATCCCGCAGAATATGAAAAACTTTCGGTAGCTTCGATGGGCGAACATGTAAAAGCAATGCTCGAGTTCCAAAAACGCGGCTCGGTTACTTTTGATTATGGCAATAATATTCGTGGGCAGGCGCTAAAAGCCGGCGTTGCTAATGCGTTGGATTTCCCCGGATTTGTTCCGGCGTTTATCCGGCCGTTGTTCTGCGAAGGCAAAGGCCCGTTCCGCTGGGCTGCCCTTTCCGGTGACCCGCAGGATATCTTTATAACTGATCAAGAACTGCTGAAACTGTTCCCCGAAGACGCCGGATTGCGTCGCTGGATTACGATGGCGGAGCAGCGCATCCATTTTCAAGGTCTGCCGGCGCGTATTTGCTGGCTTGGCTATGGTGAACGCGATAAAGCCGGCCTGCTTTTCAACGAACTGGTGCGTACCGGCAAGGTGAAAGGCCCCATCGTCATCGGCCGCGATCATTTGGATAGCGGTTCCGTAGCCTCGCCATACCGCGAAACCGAAGCCATGCAAGATGGCTCAGACGCAATTGCAGACTGGCCGATTTTAAATGCGCTGCTGAATACCGCTTCTGGCGCTTCATGGGTTTCGGTGCATAATGGCGGAGGTGTTGGCATTGGCTATTCGCTGCACGCCGGTATGGTAGTTGTGGCAGATGGCTCTGAGCGCGCAGCGCAGAAATTGCGCCGTGTGCTGACGAACGATCCCGGCACAGGTGTTATGCGGCATGTAGACGCCGGCTATGAAAAAGCTCAAAATGTTGCGCGTGAACGCGGTGTAGATATTCCTATGCTTGATAACTAGGGAGTATTTACAATGTGATGTTCATGCGCTAAACTTATTGGGAATGCGTAAATGGTGGAACACTTGCGTATTCCCATATTTTTTTGAAGCAGAACGATTTGGTAGATATTGTGCTCTTACATTAAAATGTACGCGAAGTTCAGCCTTCAAATGTATAGAATTTATAACACATTGGTAATATCGAGGAGATTTGTATGGACCCTACAAGCCATCCGTCAGATCAGCAATCTAATGACGCATCCCAATTTACGCAGCAAAATGCTCCGCAATATCCCTATCCCGCGGATACACAAACACCGCCATACACGCAGCCATTTCCCACACCTTTTTATATGGCGCCAACACAAGATATGATACAAAAACTAAATGGGTTTTCATTAACATCAATGATTCTTGGAATATTTGGCATTTTATCGTCTTGCACAGTAATTTTAGGTGGAATATTTGGCGCTTTAGGTTTAATTTTTGGAATAATTGGGCTGTCGCAGCAAAAAAGCGGTCGATTTACCGGCAGCAGTAAAGGCTTTGGTATTGCCGGTGTGGTAACATCTATTGTAAGCCTGCTGTTAGTTATCATTTTTGTTTTATTGGTGGTTGCCGGTAATGGTCATTTCCAATACAATTCTTCAGGAACATATGGCAGCGTGTAACAATGGCAGATTCATTACCTTTACCACTTCGGGTTCGTCCCGCGCGAATAGTCGATGCTTCGGCTATTCGCATGGCAGCTACAATTACATGGACATCTGCATATAAACATCTGATAGCTCCGGAAAATATTGCCGCTGTATTGCGGGATAATTATTCCGTTGCCAATGTAGAGCAAAGCATTGCCCGCGAAGATTCAGCGTGGTTCATTGCAGAGTTGATGATGCCGCCGAATTTGGGAAAAATAATTGGTTATGCGCATTGCGGTTCGTATTTAGCTTTAGGAAACGCCAATGATGTTATGCTGCAATCCATGTATATACTGCCGGAATATCAGCGGAAAGGCGCCGGAACAGCGTTATGGGGGCAGGCGCTGGTGTGGGGCAAAGACCACCAAAAAAGTCGAATGTTTATCGGTGTATTAACCCAAAATGTAGCTGCGCGACGTTTTTATGAGCTGCAAGGCGCAAAAGTAAGCCATGAAGATAAATTGACCATTGGCTCGCAGATATTGCCGGAAACTTGGCTCCAGTTGGATTTGAGCTAACTTGCCATCGGAGCAATTTTTTGTGCTGCTCAATAATCCCACATTTTACTGATATAAAATAAGATGTTGCTGCCCCGCAGCGCGCGCGCCCCGGGTGAGGGTATTTGTGATATTACAAGCCCAGCCGGTGTGCCGTAGGCAACCGCTTCACCGGCAATCAGCGGGTGCAGCCCGGCAGATTGCGCCATCTCCATTGCTTCGAGCACTGTTTTTCCTTCAAAATTTGGTGCGGCAATCAGCATTTCCGCTAAAACGGTAACAAATAAATCTTTTATTTCACTTTGTTGCTTATTGGCCTTATTTGCTGAATGAATTGCTTTGAAAGTGGTAACTATTCGATCTATTTCCAGTTTTAACTGTTCCGGATATGGTGTGTTGTGCAGCGCCATGGATGGTTTGCCATCTTCATCATCATTTGCGTAAATCAGCAAAGAGCCGTACCCCAGTAATTGTCCCCAAAGAGAGCTTTTTGTTTCAATCTTGACAAAATTTTCAAACCGAATGGTGAAGCTGGAACGAAAAAATACAAAATAAAATCGTTCTAAATCGGTTATGCGTTCCGAAGTAATAATCCAAACATCATCCGCAAAATTCAAATAAATAACTATTTCCCATAGCGCGGCAATAATAAATAGTATACCTGCAATATACATTGGTATGCGCGATTCCAGCGGCGCGCTAATTCCTGAGATAACAATGGCTGTTAGCCCTATGAGGATGGGAACCAATGAAAGGTACAGCAAATAGCTCCAATGTTTGCCAACAACGCCAAGGAGTTTTTCTGTTCGGTTTATATGATAATTGGTAAACCGGCTTAACGGCCAATGACTGGCAATAATCGGATCGATATTTTGATATTCCGGCGTTGCTTGATCTGTAGTGATACTGTTGATGACTTCTTGCATTGCCGGATCTGCAATGATGGGGGCCGGCTTTGCGACAGCGTTTTTTGCTGTGCCGATATGTTCAAATAGCAGAGATTGTACTTCATAGGGAAATGGGATATTAAGCAAATGAATTTCAGCGCCACCAACAGTTCGGGCATGTACTGTGCCATAGCGGAAGAGATATTCCGGAATTCTGTTTGTTTGCACAGTTGCGTCTGCAATATTTACTAAATGAATTTCTTGGGATTCTTTAGTAAATGTATTTTTATTGTAAATAATACGCTGATTGGTAATAATATAAAAGGTGAACCACCACTCATAACCTTTAGCAACAATCCATCGAAGCAGTGCGCCTAAAAATAAAATGGCAGTAAGCAGTTGCGCTGTGCGATATAACGCCGACAGCGCAAGATTGGGTGTATGCAGCAATGTAAAAGCAAGAAACGCCACGGCGCTTAAGATAGCCGGCCACGCCGCAAGCATTGCAGAAGCCCAATGCGCGCGGACGGCTAAAAGAACTTGTTCGCTGGAGTTTAAACCGGGAACTGTTTTTTCTCGATTTTGGTCGAGCAATCTTTCAAATGACGGTGAATATGCGCTATGTGCCATAAAAGCATCCATCCGTAGAAAATGCGCAGGTTAATGTTGTTTCTGCTCTTTACCAGACGTTTTGTGAGTTGAAATAATAACCACAATAACAATACACAACAGGGCAATCAACATAATCGGCGCGATAATTGAGTGTGTATAATCTTCACTTGGCAGCTGAACGTTCAGGCTTAAATTTATTCCTTTTTGACTGAACAGGATAATCGCAATAATTGCCCCGTTCACCAAACCAACAAAAAATCCCCCAAACTTAATTAAACGCTTTTCATTTTTCTCGGATTGAAGACTATTAATTTTACTTTTTAGCATAATGCTTCCGGCAACATACGCCAAAATGATGATGGAAATAACGCATATCCACAAAGAAATAACCGACGCCGGCGCCCCTAGCGGATGCGCAGCAGTGGTGTTTGAAGCGCTTTGATATCCTGCAAAAGACTGCAGCGCGGCCCAGCTTCGCAGCGGAAGCTGGGCTAAAATTTGGTTCGCGCCAAAGAACAGAGCAATAATGGTAATGGCCAAAATGCTTAATGTTATCATTTCTTTAAATGTACCGCGAAATGCTCCGACCACGCCGAAAATGCACATAAAGATAATCAGTGTTTCGAACGAGTTAATAATCATATGTTATGTATACCTCCATGAAAAAGGTGCGTTCGGCAATTTGACCTAAAATGTTCCGGAAGCGCCATCATGGTCTTTTCCAAGAAATTAATTATTGCCGAATTGTAAGAACGCGCCGTAAAATAGGACTTTTGCCGCTGATGAACTGTGTTTCCTGCCGGATAGGTACAGCATGCGGATTTCTTTGAGAAAACTTCGCTGTATCTTGCTTTTATTCATATGGAAGCCGCAATCTTGAGCGTGGGAAAAATCCTTATAGTATATAATCGGCAAAAAATCTTTTCGCATTTAGTATACCAATTACCCCAAAGAATATTGCTAAAGGTTCGTTTTCTTGCCAAAATTATCTACCGGCCGTACAATGGGAGTAGCATATACGTGTATTGTATTGCTGGGCTTTTGCTTCAACCATGCAAAGATGTATCATCTTTTGCGCCAAAAGAGAAGATCGAGTGGCTTTACCGCCATAGTAAGATTTCCCCAAAATGGCTATATGCTGTGAAAGTTTCAGCATTGAATTGTATAAATGTATCTGGCGTTTACCCAACCGGATAGTGTTCGGCAGCCGGGTTAATGCTGTTTTCATTGAAAGTAATTCAGGATTATGCAGCCATCATTACGATATATGGCGCTGGATGTTGGTAATATTCGTGTCGGTGTGGCGCTGAGCGACGCAAGCGGCGCAATTGCTGTACCCTATCCGATACTGCGCCGGCATCCCGAACTTGTTTTAAAACAAGCTATTTTGCAGCTTGCAAACGATGAGCATGTAGTAAAAATTATTATCGGTTTGCCGTTGCATGAAGATGGCAGCAGTTCGGAACAATCGGATATTACCGAACGTTTTGCGGAACGTTTAGCCGATTTTGTTAAACCTTTGCCGATAGAATTGTGGAATGAATTTGGCTCAACGCAAGACGCCAAATATACATTGCAGGAAATGGGCGAGCCACGGAAAAATTGGGCAAAATTGCTGGATTCCGTTGCGGCAAGCATTATTTTGCAAAGTTATTTGAGTGCGCATAATCATTCCCAGTAAAAGCCTTTGTAATCGCAGATACAAACCCATGTAACTGTAAAAAGATTGCAATATATTTTCAGGAGTAACTATTATTTATGGCCAGACCTCAGCCAAAGTCCGCCGCATCTGCTAGCGCTTCTTCCGGCGGAAAGACTAATATAATTATTCTTGCATTATTGCTGGGCACTTTGGCGTTTGGCGCCGGCTATGGCGCAATGACTGTTCAAGCGGATATTGCACAGCCTGTAGCCAAAATCGGGGCGCCATATCAAGCGTTTGTGGTGCATCAAGGTGATAATATTAAGATTATCGAAAATAATTTACAGACTCAGGGCTTGATTCGCAGCGCCTTTTTTTATAGCATATATTTAAAAATAAAAGGCAAAAGTTCAATTATTGTCGATCCTGGGCTGTATAATTTATCTCCAAGTATGACGTTATCAGAAATTACCAATATTCTTACCACTCCACCAAAAGCTGATGTCGTAAATTTTACGGTTAAAGAAGGCTTGCGGCTGACACAATATCCGCAGGCAATTATCAGTTCCGCAAAGTTCCCAGACGGATCTCCGGCAACACTTCCAAATTTCAGCGCGCAAGATTTTCTTACTATTGCTGTTAGCACAGGGGTGTTTACTAACAGCTCCAATTATTGGTATGTGCGTCCGTGGTCATTATCTTCCGGCGCAGAGGCTGCTTTAGAAGGTTATTTAATGCCGAACACCTATCAGGTGTATCAAACTGCTACCGCAACGGATATTATTACTACCATGCTGGATAATTTAGGTGAACAGCTTTGCCCCGGGCCTGCAAGCAACCCTACGGAATATATGTATAATCAAACGCAATGTGAAGCGCACCAGGCCATTATAACGCCCACTGCTGTGCCCAGCCAATATACTGCGAATGTTGGCAAGCCAATCGGGGTTTTTTCCGCGCTTGCCGCGCATAAAGAAACTTTGCAGCAAGCGCTTATTCTTGCGTCACTTGCCCAGCGCGAAGCTCGTACACCAGTAAACTACGAGCTGGTTGCCAGCACATATTATAATCGCTGGAAGGATGTTAATAATGGCCAGACTTTTGGGTTATTAGGGGCAGACCCTGCGGAACAGTATTATCTTGGACACAGTGTTGGCCCAAACGGGGACCCATGGGCGCCGCTGCCAGATTCCCCCGGTAATTTGTCGAATAACCCCTATAATTTATATAAAACGCCCGGGCTGCCGCCAAGCGCGATCTCTGGGGTAACAGTCGCTGCTTTATATGCCGGCATTGATCCGCCAAGCACAAATTATGCGTTTTTTTATTTTGCCAAAGATTGCCAAAATCATTATTTTTCTACCCTAACAGACTTTAATAACGCGGTGGCGCAAAATCCTGCCGCCGGCCCGAATGATTGCCAGTCTTAGCGTTGTACGCTTGCTGACCATATAAAAAGGAACTATTGCAGACATGATATTTGTAGCGCATCATATTGTTGTATTTGCGCAGTCTTCTTCGGCTGCTTCCAGTTCATCTGCCAACCAAGGGATGAATTTAATTAATGTTATTGTGTTAGCTATTCTGCAAGGGGTAACTGAATTGTTCCCCATCAGCAGTTTAGGGCACACGGTTATTATTCCCGGCTTGCTTGGCTGGGGCGATCTGCTTTCCGGCTCAAATTTCCTGCCTTTAGTGGTTATGCTGCACATTGGAACTTCTGTTGCGCTGCTGACATTTTTCTGGCGCGATTGGCTGAATTTGCTGCGCGGCGGTGTGCGTGTGCTGAAAGCCGGCCGCATAACGCCGGATGTCGATCCGGGTGGTTATGGGCGTATCCTTGCGCTTGTTATTATGGGAAGTATACCTGCCGGACTCATTGGGGTTGCATTTCAAAAACAGCTGGAAAACAACTTTAAAGACCCGATTATTGCTGCGGCGTTTTTAGTGGTAAACGGCGCGGTATTGTTAACCGCCGAGCGATATGCGCGGAATCAGCGCAAGAATGCCGTACAGCTGGCGCGCGGACGTGGCAATGGGGCGCCTGCCGGCGGCAAAGCAATTACAGAGTTATCATTTGTGCAGGCGGCTGTTATCGGATTTGCGCAATCATTTGCTCTGATTCCCGGAATTTCACGTTCCGGGGCTACAATGGCGGCCGGCATGGCAAATGGACTGGATCGTGAAGAATCGGCGCGGTTCTCATTCTTAATGGCGGCGCCAATTATTTTAGCCGCAGGTATTGCCGAAATACCCAAACTGCTGCATAACCAAACTTTGCATGCGTTAGAGCTTGCGATATTTGGCGGAGTTATTTCAGGTATAGCGGCATATTTAAGTGTAAAATTTCTGATGAAATATTTCGAAACTAACCGGCTCGATCCGTTTGCATATTACTGTGCAATCGTTGGGTTGCTTGCTTTTGGGTATTTTTTCTATCAAGCGTTGCCTTTATTGCAATTTTAACATAAATCCGGTATGATAATTTTGCCGAGTTATCAGCAGAGTTGATAACGGGTTTCCTGTATTGCATTGATTGTATCCATATCGGTTTTGCAGGAAACTTTGGTGTCTAACTGTACGTGCGCTAAACCTTATCTGTGTTGCGCACATGCGTACTGCCGCAGAGCGATTTGGCAGCAGATTCAAATATTTATCTAGGAGAAAAAATTCTCATGAAATTGGCCATTGGGGTTGTATTAGCTCTTATTTTTGCCGGCATCGGCGTTTATTATCTTATTCCGGGTATTCCGCATATATTGGTTTCGAATGCCGCTACCAACACTCAAATGCAATTGAAACACGTTCTTGCCGCGTTTGTTGTTGCCGCGGTATGCCTTATTGGAGGAATTTTCGCCCACAATGGCGATAAAGCTCAAGCTGGATCACGCTAGATCATTTTTGATACAGCAATATCGCAGAACGCCGGCAGAAGTTTGGCTTGCTATTGGCCTTGCGCTTGTCGGCGTTTTTTTGCGTCTGAAAGTTATACCCTTTGTTACAAATAATTATGATGAAGGGGTATATACTGCTGCATTGCGATCGTTTACCGCGGGCAATGCTTTATATCGGCAGGTATACATGGCTCAGCCGCCTTATTTTATCCTACTGCTTGCGCCTTGGTTTATATTGGGCGGCAAAACAATTGTTGCGGCGCGCTATGGTGTGCTGTTTTATTCGCTTTTTGGCGTTATTGGGGTGTGGGCGCTGGCGCGTTCTTTATCCGGTCCGCTAGCAGGATTGCTGGCCGTTGCCGCATTAACGTTTGATCCGCTCTATTTCACGCAATCGGTTTCGGCGCAGGCTGAAGCGCCGGCAGTGGCAATGATGATTGTTGCGGTAGCGTTTGCAGCATCGGCAAAGAATAAGCCGGATATGCGCAAGACTTTTTTTGCGGGATTTTTCTTTACTGTCGGTATTTTGATTAAATTATTTATTGTACCGGCGATTATTCCAATCTTATATTTTTTACTTTTTCCCTATGGTTTACCGCGTGCGCCGAAATCTTGGAGCGCCATGTGGATTATCTTTCAAGAACGCCGCCGGCTTTTCGCATTTTTGGGGTTGGGTATTTGGGTAGCGGCTTTGCCGGCTATGGTACTGTTTTTGCAAGATCCATCGGCCATGTGGAATCAGGTAATCGGTTTGCATGTAGCGGCAACAGGCGCATATGCCCAAAATCGGTTGAATAATATATCGCTGTTTTTTTCAATTTGGTGGGAAGCGCCGCTGGTTGTTGGGGCAACAGCCATATCCATATGGCTGTACAAAAAGCAGCAGTGTGCTGATGGGCTGATATTGCTGCTGTGGGGATATAGTTCGATAGTTGTGCTTCTCATTCAAACGCCACTGTTTGATCATCATTTAGTGTTGATTGTGCCGGGATTTATTGCCTCATTATCTTTGATTGCCCAAGATACCTTGCTGGCGTCTGTGCGGTTTCAGATACGCGGCGCGGCGCAAACAGCAATAGCAGGCTTTCTTGTCGTGGTGTTTCTCAGCGCCGGCGCAGTAACGCTGCATCGGGTATCATCTGATGCGCAGACAACCGCGAGTGATCTTTCTATTACTGCGGTGGCGTTTGAGCTGGATGCGTTAACTTCTCCGCAAGAATATGTAGTGACCGATGATCAGGTGATTGCCGATCTGGCAAACCGCAATATTCCTCCTGAATTAGTAGATACCTCAAGTGTGCGCATTGCTTCCGGAAGCTTAACCTCGGCGGATGTAATACAGCAGCTGCAAAATCCGCAAGTCGTCGCTGTGTTGTGGTATTCCGGAAGATTTAATGCTCTGCCCGGATTGCTGGCGTATGTAAAAGCGCATTTTACCGCGGTTATTCATTATGGCGGCGGCCGTGTTTTATATATTCGCACACCTCCTGCGCTGCCCGTTGCTGCTGTGAAAAACAGTGGGTCAATGATATCCGGCTACAAATGCAGGGATTCACAAGGAGCGGCGCCTGCCCCTTGTGCGGGGATTGGGGTGTCCCCAAATACATTTTTATACAAATAAAACACCGCACGGTACACATGAGGCCCTGCAATCCGGTAGGGGCGACCGCAAAGGTCGCCCTGGAATACGGTGTTGGTATATCTTGTCCCTCTTCTGCGGAGCTTTAGGCACCTCTTGAGCAGTTACAGAACGATCGAATGGTAAAAGTGAGGCAAGTATTTTGCAGACAGAAAAGCAGGGAAATTTGCAATAAAAAAAAGCTGCAGCAAAGACTGCAACTTTCCAAACATTCACTACACGCTTTGGAGGCAGGTAGCGGATTTGAACCGCTGGTGGAGGTTTTGCAGACCTCTGCCTTACCACTTGGCTAACCTGCCATAGCAACTTATATTGGAGCGGGAGACGGGATTCGAACCCGCGACATCTTCCTTGGCAAGGAAGTGCTCTACCACTGAGCCACTCCCGCATGTGATATAGATATTGTATCATGCTCTGCCGTGGTTGTCAAGTGGGTTTTGCCGTTTTCATGCGTTTCGGCTGAGGTACAGCGTTAATTGCCAACCGAAGTAAACTGCTTCAGCGCTCGTTTCCAAAAAAATTGCAGCGCTAAGGAGCCTACGGCAATCCAGAGTATTTGCATCCCTAAACCGAGCCACAGTTGTGTATTGGAGTAGTTGCCGGCAATGGTTTCGATTGGAAAATTGAATGTCCATTGAAATGGCAGAAACAATGAGATATTTTGCGCCCATTGCGGCAAAAGTGTAAGCGGCACAAGTCTGCCTGAAAGGATAAGTTCAAAGGCAAAGTACAAATCAAAAATAGCGCTTACCCGTGTTGTCCAAAATGTTATCATTCCCAGAAGCCATAGCGCTATAGTGCGGATAATAAACGCCAGCCAAATAGAAATAATAAAGACGAAAACACCCAGCGGTGATGGCGCAAAGATAGGGTGAAAAATCAGCGAAAGAACCACTGCAATTGGCAGCCACATAATAATATTGGGTATTTTTTCACCGCCAAAAAACGCTAAGTCGGAATGTATCGGATGAATGGGCTTGAGTAGCATAGAGGTTAATTGCCCCATCCGAATGCGATCTTCCCAACCAAAAGGCGTAAACGAAATATTCATTGTCCTGACCAATGTCCAAACAATGTAATACGCCGCAAAAGCCCCTGCCGACATTCCACCGACTGTGCCGCCGCCGGCGTTAGCTATGGTAGTCCATACAACCAAATAGATTAATGGTTCGGCAATCATACCGAATGTATAAAAATAATAGGCAACCCGATATTGAAACTGTTGAATGATTGCAATTTTTATCATAGTTAGGTAATAATTAACGTATACCATCAGATGACTTCTCCACTATCTGGTCTTTTGCCGAAAATAGTGTATCAATGACATCTTCAATCGGCGGTTCTTCTATGGTGATATCACCGATTTGGAACTTCTGAAACAGCGCTGCGGAAACCGCGGCTATCTCATTTTTATTTACCCGCATCTTCACAGTATTTTCTTCGCGTTCAGTAATTTCCCCATAATCTTCGATATGTTCCGGCGGTTCAATAAACGAAATGGTTATGGTTTTGTGTGAAGAAAAACGATTGGCAAGTTCATGTAACCCGCCGGTAAAAATAATTTTACCATGGTGAATGATAATTACCCGTTTGCATAACGCCTCTACATCAGCCATATAGTGGCTGGTAAGCAACACTGCCGCGCCATAGCGCCGGTTATATTCTGCAATAAATTCGCGGATTTTTCGCTGCATGGAAACATCCAAGCCTAATGTCGGCTCATCTAAAAATAATATTTTCGGGCGATGCAGCAAAGAGCCGACCAGCTCCATTTTCATTCGTTCACCTAAAGATAAATTGCGGATTGGTTTCTGCGCTAAATCTTTTAATTCAAGCAAATCCATCAATTCATCACGCAATTGCATGAATTGTGCGCGTGGAATATTATAAATGGCGCGGTTTAACTCAAATGAATCAAGCGCTGGAATATCCCACTGCAACTGATTGCGGTTTCCCATAACCAAAGTGATTTGCCGCAGAAAATTCGGTTCACGCTGCCAGGGAGTATAACCCAGTGTTTTCACTTCTCCACTGGAAGGGTGCAGTAAACCGGATAATGTTTTTAATGTGCTGGTTTTACCTGCGCCATTTGGCCCTAAAAAGCCAACAATTTCCCCTTCTTCCAGTGAAAACGAAATATCATCGATGGCTTTCACTTCGCGCATTTGCCGAAAAAATAAGCTGCGAACCGATTCTTTTAATCCCTCACCGCGTATAGGAATGGAATAATATTTCTTTAAATTTTGTACTTGAATTATTTCAGCCATTATTTGCTCTTTCATTGCGCTGCGCAAAGCGGTTTTGCGGAAATATGCCGGGATATTATTGTTTGCCAAACAATCTTCGTATATATATCCTATCATATCCATATAAAATATGGTTCATAATTACTAAGTGTTTATACGTTGGCAAATGCCTATTTTGGTTGACACAACACCACGACGGATCTACAATGGCAAATATGAAAAGGAGAATACAGCAACGTGAATTCATCAATTACCGCAAGGCAAATACGGACAAATATTTACCGCAAAACCGATGTTGCCGGATGGAGCTTTAGCGCCGCAGGTTTAATCGCTTTGGCGGCAGGAGCATTTGTTACCAGAAATGAAATGCTTGCTTTGCGGCAGCCTGAAGCGGCAACAGCGTTATTTGTTTTTTTTGCTATGTGCGCTGGCCTGTTTTTGTTTTTTGCCCTGCAGATTCGCCTGCTTATCTCAATTGTTACAACTCCCTATGAAATCATATTGAAACATGGGTTATGGCGTTTTCATATTCCATGGCAACACGTTTCGGGTGTTAGTGAATGGTCTTCTTTGCGCGACAGCGCTTGGACCCGCTGGATAGCGCTTTGGAGCGCTGACGGAACTAAATTGCAGATTCGCGAAAACGCTGCGCAAGATTTTCAGCAACTGCGCTCTGATATTTTGCGCCGAGTGGCGTTGAATACCCCAACGCCGCGTGAAACTAGCGATTTAGCTGCGCAGTTTATGGCAACGGAAACATCAAAACGTCCGGCGGAATGGATGTTTACGGCTGCCGGATATTTGTTGTATGCAGGTTTAATTGTTTGGTTTGCGCTGCAAAACCTATCGGTATGGTCGGAGGTATGTTTCGCTGTAGCTGCAATCTTTGGATTATATGGTCTCTACCGGTGGAATGTCCATAGCGAAATAACTATTAATCGCGATGGAATCGGTATGAAACGCGGATTAATGCGTACATTTATTGCGTGGAATGATATTTATGATGTACAGCGCAATGAAGGGGAACGGTCGCACAACATATTTGCAACCATCGGCAGAACTATTCTTATGCTTATTATCCGGATCAGCCGCAAAACGGGCTTTACATTTGGAAGTTACCATACGGGAAGTAAAATTATTATTTCAGGTGGCTCGGGTGTATCTATTAAAATTCTGGAGAATCGTTTTGAACACCCAGAATGGATTCGCGCACGGCTGCGCGCTGAAATAGATGCGCTTACCGCAAGAGCAGCCTCTGCATCTGCTTCGGCGCGGGTTATTAAACCCTTGGCGAAAACCGGCCCGCTTGAAAAAACAGATATGCTGCCACCGGAACCAACGGAGGGCGGCAGCGCTTTATGGCTTCGCGAGAGTTTCGGTTACGATCCTTATAAGAATAACAGCTAACTATCATTCGGCAAGGCGCTTGTACAGTACGTTAAGCGCCTTGTTTTTCTTCATAGCTTTGTTTCAATGTTTTATCAGGCCAAATTTCCAGATAGATTCCGAAGCATACCATGCAGTAATCTCCAACGGCTTCGGGGTCGTCCCCGGTTCCGTAATATTTGATGGTATGCGGCTCACACGCGGAATGGCCGCATTTTCGTGTTTCGGCCGGTCCCCTGTGCGGCAATTTATGCTCAAATTGTTCAATATAACAGTCGGAATGATCTAAAAGGTCATCAAATGCTTCCAAAGCTAAGTACCTACCCAAGCGTATATATAATTAATGTTTATGCTTTCGGCGCAGCATTGCCAGTTGCGCCGATGTATATTGTGCTTCGCCGTTATCATTTTCGGTTTGCGAGTGTCTTGCCGGAAGCGCAGCGTCTGCCGCGTTTTGCAAATGATACGCCGAAATGAAAAGAATAATAACGGTTGCAATATGAACAGCGGTGCACCATTCACATAAATTATGCAGCAATATAAACTCAGCATAGATCAAATATAAAACAAACGCAACACCAAATAAGCTCCAAAGTAGCTGGAACATTCGTAACCTGCGGGAATCTATGCCATTGACGGCAAAGGCTCGCAAACTGATGATTGCAGTTGCGCCGCTAACAACGAACCAAAGCATACCCGGAATAGTAATTGGTATAGTCGTGCCCGGAACAACTGAATAGGGGCTGCTGGTTACACGCTGGCAGTTAATAAACCCTGTTGTAGAACATACTAAAGGAATGTGTTCGTAATGCACGCTGGTTAAATATATTGATATTATCAATCCGGCTGCAGATAGAATGACAACAGCTGCCTGCCACCAAACAGCCCGCAGCGCCGCGCCAAACCGCGACGCTGAATTGCTGCTTTGAACCTGTTCAGGATGTTCGTATTCCGTATCCATAGCGTTCAAAAATCTCCCATTGCCAAATACCATTGCTTGCGCTTATTTATTAACTTGAGTTTCCAAGCTTTGAATTGCCGGTAATGTACAAACCGCAGCTGGCTGCTGGTTGGTTACATTGCAGAATGCGGCGGTAAAATAATTTGCCGTGCCGATTATTTGCAGCGAGACGGATGTTTTGGTATTGCTAAGCTGTCCGGCTATTCCCGCCCAATCTAACGAAGATAAAATGGATGGGTCGATACTGGATCCGGATGCAATATATTGGTTGCTGATATCAAAAAATGGTATACCGCCGGTTGAAGATGTGTAGGGTGATGTATCATATTTTGCAAACAGCGCGGATTGCGCAGAGGTTAATTTCTGCAGCGGGTTTTGATTGCGATCTTGATATTCCACACTCTGAAAATCCAGATATTTACTGGTATAGGTAGCGTTTAAAAATGTAAAGGTGTTGGTGCTGGGAAAAACATCGGTTGCCGAAGACTCCATGGTGTATAGTCCGTTAAAAGTTCCGAAGCGGCTGAGCGCATTTATTAATCCCCAGCGCATCGCAGCGCAATACGGACAATATTCTGCGCCGATGTATAAAACAACCGGTTTGCTTTGCGCGTCTTTGTAAATGGCGTTTCCGGTTAGTTTTACAAATGGGCTTTTGAACGTGCCTGCGCCAACGGATGTGTAAACGTTAGCGGGAATATTAGTCAATTCATTTAACACAGAGTTTGCCGCCGGTTGAGATGTGAAAGATCCACCGCTGCCGTTTGATCCCAAAAGATGAGTTATTATCACTACTATCCCTACCACCACTACAATAGCGCCAACGATAGATGAAAGTAAACCGTATTGTTCAAAAAAAGTTTTTTTAACTTTGCGTTTGTTTTTTGATGTAATTTGGGTTCGGTATGTTGGCTTATTTTGCGTTGATGTGCCTGATGTTTTACCGGAGGCAATTTTGGCGCTTGGAACGGGCCGTGAAGGAGCTGGAACAGCCTCTCTTACATCCGGTTTGTTGTGCTCTTGTAAATTCTGCTGGTTAGTTTTACTTCCGCTGACAGTTGCGGCGGAAGATTTGCCGGTAGAAGATGAAGTCTGTGAAGGCTTCTTTTTGCCGGATGAACTCATAGTTTTCCCCCAAAACAGGCTGTAGAATCTAAACAAATCCATTTTCTGAAAACGCTAATATTCCAACTTTGGGCTTTGATTTTAATATCATAAGGATATGCTCATCCGCCGGAATGGTAAGTATAAAGACAACCCACCGGCTGCAAAGAAACGGTTGTGTCTTTGCGCATCTCCCGATATTTTAATTAGATTAAACCCTGCAGCTAAACCCTGCAAGCTGATTATATGTTTTCAGAAGATTTTCTTTTTATAAGAATAAATGCGGATTCACTTTGCATTATATACTAATGGACGCGAATATGGGGATAGAATAGCCGGTTCTTCAAGATATTTTTACAGATATGTGACAATTTTTGTGAATATCACAATTTTACCTTTATGTGGTTGAATGAAACCATCTGTTGAGCAGTTTCAGTATGTTGGTGTTTATCATACCAAAAGACGCCGTCTTAGGCGTGGCGGCGTCATCGTTTTGTCATACGCATTACAGCGCGGCGGCGGCGCGTTCCAGTTTAATCTTTGCTTCAGCGGCAACTTTGCGCAAAGAAGCGTCATCTGTAATGGTCATCATTACCTCGGGGTCTGCAAATTCAATCAATACGTCTTCAGCAGTTTGCCGCACAACAACATTGCAGGGCAGCATTAAACTGATGTGTGGATCTTCCGTTAATGCGCGGTGCGCCAAGGGAGGATTGCAAACCCCCAATATGGTAAAGGATGGATACTCGATGTTTAGCTTTGCCTTCATGGTTGCCTGCACATCGACGGATATTAACACGCCGAAGCCTTCATTTTTCAGGGCTTCGGTAACTTTTGCCATTGCTTCTGGAAAAGTGGTGTTTAGCGTAACGCTAAAACCCATTGCAGAATCTTTTGTGATCGCGCTCATTTAATTTTTGTATCCAATTCTGTAGAATAATCTGATGTGGCACCAATAGCCAGCGCTTGTTCTACCGCGTTGCGCTGTGCGCTGCTGCAAACCAGATCGCATAGTTCAATAATGGCGTTGTCAGAAATTGAGTAATAAATAGTAGTGCCTTGTTTACGGCGTGAAACAATGCCGCCTTGAAGTAAAGCGGTTAGATGTTTGGAAACATTTGGCTGGCCAGCGTCTGTTTGCGCTACAAGTTCTCCTACACTTTTTTCACCGTCTTTCAGCGCGGCGATTAATTTCAGCCGCATCGGCTCGCTCAGCAGTTTAAATCGGTTTGCCATCACACTGATCATTGTTTCCGGGAAACCGGAGTCATTTGCGCGCCGCCACAAATCGAAAGATATGTTTTTGGCTTGTTGTATTTTTGCCATTGCGGCCACCTCAAAAGAAAAATAGAATATTTTCTATATGCTTATATAGTAATATAAATATCGCCAAATGTCAAGATCCATATTTGAAATAAAGAAAATAACGACATAAAAAGAAACGTTACCCGGCAAAAAAGCTTGGGATCAGTAAGGGATGGCAGATCCTTGTGCTGCAATTGAAGGTGTACTCAAAAATAATTACTGTGTGTGTAACCATGTGGTGTTCGTTTCATGGTTTTTGTGTCGGCTCGCGCGTCATTTTTCTTAATTCTGTAAACACATTTATCCCAAGTCTGAACTGTTTCTTGCTGAGGGAGTGGCTAAAGTCACGGGTAAGCGAATTGAACAGACATGAGCTGAATAGCGAGGATGGTCCCGACGAAAGAGCTGACGACGATTCCAAGCATACACAAACAGCTGGATCGCATCCTGCAACGCT
>JAJYBV010000084.1 GCA_021778805.1 Chloroflexota bacterium
CCGCACGGCACACCGGGGATTCGTAAGGGGCAACAGCCCCTTACGCGGGGATTGGGGTGTCCCCAAAATATCTTTTTATACAAACAACCACCGCACGGCCACAAAATCCGGGGATTCGTAAGGGGCAACAGCCCCTTACGCGGGGATTGGGGTGTCCCCAAAATATCTTTTATACAAACAACCACCGCACGGCCACAAAATCCGGGGATACGTAAGGGGCGGAAGCCCCTTGCGCGGGGTTTGGGGTGTCCCCAAAAATATATTTTTCCCACAGGGAAATATTGGTAGCCGGGCGGCAAGGGCGACCGCAAGGGTCGCCCCTACCGGATTGCATCGCCTCATGGGTACCGTGCGGTGATTGAGTTTTTATTGCTGATCGGAATCAATAGAGCGAGGATAACTGCCGGCGGCCTTCGTCGGTCATATTATCAGGACTCCATGGCGGGTCCCACACAAGATCGATTGTGCCTCCGGTAAGATTTGGAATGCTGGCTACAGCGCGGCCAACGCCATCGCTAAGTGATTCGTGCATGGGGCAGCCGGGAGTAGTTAAAGTCATTTGAATGGTTAAAAAGCCGTTAGTATCGACGTTAATGGAATATACAAGGCCAAGATCGATGATATTGACACCGATTTCTGGGTCATACACTTCATACAGCGCTGATTTTACTTCCAGAGCAATGCTATTGCGTTCTTCGTCAGTTAACATACATGTGCGCCTCGGCAAACTCTTGCGAGCTTGCAAAATTATAAAATGAAATCTAATAATATTCGGTGAAAAAATCCGAATTTTGGGTCATTTGCTATAATACAACTTAGGAGTTTATTTTGCAGTGATAAATATCACAAAGTTGCGATCTTTTAAGGTATAATATATGTTGTATACTCTCAAAATTGTTATGAGGTGATAAATGTCACATGGATCCTTCTCTGCATGGGTTACGATAAGTGCGAAGCTGAATTATCCGGATTTTGAATAGTTCAGGTCATAAAACACACAGAGGGTTTCTATGAATTCCAAAAACAACATTTCTGTTTGGATCAGTGTTGCCGGCGCGCTGGCAATTGTTGTGATTCTGATTGGTGTTTCCATATTTGGCAATCATGGTTCGGCGTCAACGACTACAACAGCAGCGGTTCAACAGATTACTGTTCCGGCGCATACAGAATACCCACCGATGGCTCCTGCAGCCTCGTCAGGCAGTTCTGTCAGCTGCAGAGGAAAAATTGATTACCATTGCCCCGGGTGTGGCGTATCACGCTTGGACATTTAATGGAACGGTTCCCGGTCCGGTGCTTCGTGTTCGGCAGGGACAGTTAGTGCATTTTACATTGGTCAATAACGGAACAATGGCGCACTCCATTGATATTCATGCGGCTCAGATACCATGGAGCGTTTATTATCAGCCGGTGGCAGTGGGAAAGAGTTTATCATTTGACTTTACACCGCAATATCCGGGAGTATACGTTTATCACTGCGGCGCGCCACCACCGTTATACCATATTGCCAATGGTATGTATGGAGTGTTTATTGTGGATCCGGCCAACGGATGGGATCCAGCGCAGGAAATAGTATTGATGCAAAGCGAATTTTATGCAGGGCAAAATCCTGATGGTTCCTATCAATTAGATACAAAGGCGCTGTTAAGTCAACAGCCGACCTATGTTGTATTTAATGGATACGCCAATCAATATAGAGATAATCCGATCACTGTGAAGGCAAATCAGAAAATTCGTATTTTCATTGCTAACATAGGGCCGGTGGAGTTTTCTGCGTTCCACGTTATCGGAGCGCTGTTCAGTGATTATTATGCAGATGGTGATCCAGCCAATCATCAGGTTGGCAACCAAACCATTACGGTGCCGCCGGGCGGGGCCGCTATGGTTGAACTGACAATTCCGGCAGCGGGTAAATATCCGTTTGTAACTCACTCATTCGTTAATGCGTCGTCTGGCGCAATTGGCGTACTAAATGTAGTACCATAAATCAGGAGAATTAATTAAGTGAAGAAAATCACTATTGCTAGCATTTTCACTGTTATGCTGTTAGCGTTTGCTGCGTGCGGCGGCTCTGCTGCATCATCCGGCTCAGGCTCCAGCACAGCCTCTTCAAATACAATTACCATGGGCGCAACTGATTTCGTTGGCTCAACCAGCGTAACCATCAAAGCCGGCCAATCGGTCAATTTTGTTGACCCATCGAGCACAGGCGGCACACATATTTTAGCAACCGGAACGAATGGTAATTACGCCAGCGAAACCGGCGCGCCGGCAACATTAAATGTAGCCAGCGGCTTAACTTTTAACCCAGGTGACACCAAAGCGATTGTATTCTCAACGGCTGGCACGTATCATATTACATGCATTATCCATCCAACTATGAATGTGACTGTTACCGTTACTAACTAGTTTTTTCAAGCGAGGTTATTGGCGGAATACTGTTGCCGTTCATTTGAGTTACGAACATTATCCGCCATTGTTCCCGAAAGTGCGCTGCAAGATTATGAATAATACAACTTGCAGCGCCTATTTTTAATAATCCTTAGTTATTTTCCCCTATCTTACAAATCCGCCGGTAATCTATTCAGCAGATTGCGCAGGTTTGGCAGACTTCAGCATATGCAGCAGCATTGTTGTATTAGTTTTTGCAAATACAGCGTGATTTAGTTTTGCGGGCATATATACTAATGTTCCGGGATGCGCCTCACGAGTCTCTTCACCTAAACGCAAGGTTGCCTCACCTGAAATTATTTGAATAACCGCCGGGGTTGCCGATGTGTGGTCTGTTAATTCCTGGCCTTCAGCGAAGTGAAATAAAACCAGTCGTAACGAAGGTTCATTTAAAACTGTGCGGCTTAAAATGCCGTCATTTGGAAGATTTTCGATATCCTCAAAGCGCTCAAAAAAAGTAAATGAGTCACTCATAACTATCTCCTGCTTTCAACCGCTTTTATAGCGGTATAACGAATACTATGCGGCGCAGCTGCGGCAACGCCGGCCCACGCCGAGACAAGTTACATTCCCATAGTATGCAGCGGCATTATAATTTGGTAATAATAATGCGCCATTCAGTTGGCCCTTCTACTGCGGGAACCCATGAATATTCGCCGGCGTGCTCTGCTTGAATTTGATAATAAAGCGGCTTAGGATCGTGATCATTCACTAAAAGAATAGCGCTGCCGGCCTCCAGCGCGCCGAGTTCAGCAAAGATGATTTTGTGTCTCTCGTATGGCGCCAGTGTGCGAACATCGAGCAGTTTTTCATGTGTATCTGCCATTATGGAACCTCTTTAAATAAAATATGTTTGGGATCATCGGAAGCGTTCCCAAACAGTATTATATGGCAGAATAAATAATTTTCATGTGATTTAAGTCACGCCATTGTGATATTGCCGGCGGTTTCAGGCATTATTTTCCGCTCGGCAGCAGTATTTAGTGAACACTCGCGCCACTAGGCCAAGTTGCAGAAAATCTGATAGAAAACCTATCGCAAGCGTTGCGGCGGAGCAAAAAATGTGGTATAGTAAGAATACTATTTGTTATGCTGCCATAGCTCAGTGGATAGAGCACTGGTCTTCGGAACCAGGTGTCGGGGGTTCGAATCCCTTTGGCAGCGCCTATTGTGTTTATTCTTTTCCACACCTTGCTTCCTCTACTTCTAACAAACCTTTCAAAAATACACCTACTCGGGGAAAGCGGTATTCTAAAGCGACCGCAATGGGCGGATGCCCCTTACGCAGGGATTGAGGTGTCCCCAAAAAATTATCATTTTACCAATATTCCCAAAGCAATATTGGTAGCTTGGCGCCAAGGGCGACCACAAGGGTCGCCCCTACCGGATTGCATTGCCTCAGGTGTACCGCGCGGCGTTCCATATCCACGGCCAGCTGCATCATGGCAACTGCCGCCGCTGCGTTAATTCTTCCTTCTGCAAACAGCGTTTCAATGGCTGCTAAGCTGCGCTGTTGCAGGCGTAAGGCATATTTTATAAGCTGTTTATCCATCTTCGCTGTCAATGTCAATGTTTCAATCCTCACCGGCCCCGAAAGGCCGGCGCTACCCGGCATATGCAGCATTCCGCTACAAAGTAGCGTAGTTTCAATCCTCACCGGCCCCGAAAGGCCGGCGCTACCTTGACACAAGAAAAGGAAAAACACATGCAAAGATGTTTCAATCCTCACCGGCCCCGAAAGGCCGGCGCTACGTTGCAACATTTGTATGTGCGCAGCGAGAATCTGGTTTCAATCCTCACCGGCCCCGAAAGGCCGGCGCTACGTTGCAACATTTGTATGTGCGCAGCGAGAATCTGGTTTCAATCCTCACCGGCCCCGAAAGGCCGGCGCTACCTGGCAAAATTTGTTTGCGACTTGGAGGGATTACTGGTTTCAATCCTCACCGGCCCCGAAAGGCCGGCGCTACCGAGTCTGAAAGTGCTGATTAGCGCTTTCGAAACGTTTCAATCCTCACCGGCCCCGAAAGGCCGGCGCTACTTTTGCAAAGTTTGGGATACATTGAAGGTAGGCGAGTTTCAATCCTCACCGGCCCCGAAAGGCCGGCGCTACGACTTACCGCAACAATCTTCTTGGTTCAACTGCGTTTCAATCCTCACCGGCCCCGAAAGGCCGGCGCTACCTACCCCCATAATCTGCTGTTTTCTACTGCTAGCGGTTTCAATCCTCACCGGCCCCGAAAGGCCGGCGCTACTTTACCGGTCTCTATCTCGTGCCACCATCTGGTATCAGTTTCAATCCTCACCGGCCCCGAAAGGCCGGCGCTACACATATTGAAGGAGGCATTAAAATAATGCCTAGAAGTTTCAATCCTCACCGGCCCCGAAAGGCCGGCGCTACCTAAACCCTCCAAATCACAAACAAATTGTGATTGCGTTTCAATCCTCACCGGCCCCGAAAGGCCGGCGCTACAGCCACCCTCACCAGCCCGCTAAATAAGCGGCCTCGCAAAGGCGTTTCCGCGGACCTGTACACAAGTATGGCCTCGTTGAGTGGCTCCATCGATGCTTGCCTGCTATGAACACGCTAATTTCCTCACTTTTTCGCTTCCGCGAACCTCCCGGGATTTTTCCGTCACGTGGGGTCCGCGGAACATACTTGCGATAGTTCGCTGCTGTTTTTAGTATACCATACATTTTTATTGCATGGCATAAGTTCATTTATTACAAAATGATCTACGCTAGATTGTATCTCTCTATGCGGTATATGTGGCGGCTAAACCGCTTGCGCCGTTATGATGCGCCTTGGGCTTTGTTCGCTCCATTCACCAAATTCATAATCACCAAAAACATTGCGAAAGCGCCATCCGGTCAGCTCCAGCGCCCAAACTATTTCCGGCAAAGAGATATCGGCAAATAATGTTTCAGTTGTAATACGGCGCACTAATCCGTCTTTTTGAACGATATCGTAGAGATGCGTAATTTTGCGCGTGTTGGGGACTTCATCAGCGGCAGCGCTGATAAAATGGCTAATCACCCCAAGGTGCTCATCTTCCCATGTGTGCAGGTGCGTCAGCGCGCCGCTTTCTGTGATTAGATTCATCCGCCGCCATTCATTCTGTGAAATATCCAGCGCTAATGTTCCGCCGGTGCGCATCACGCCGCGCGCCGAGGCAAAGATTGCGCGGCGATCCCGATAGTCTGCAATGTGATGCAATGCGCCCAGCGCAATATAGCACAGCGCAAAAGTTTCATCACTTGCCGGCGGCGCAATCATGTCTGAACATATCAGCTTCACGCGCTGCTGCGTCTCCATAGGTTCTGCGGCTAAGCGCTTTTGGAAAATATCCAGCATACCGGCAGAGGAATCTACGCCTGTGCATGTATATCCGTTTTGCGCCAAAGGCAGCAGCGCTCTGCCGGCGCCGCACCCCAGCTCTAAAATCGGGCCGTGCGCATTTTCCGCCAGTTGCGCGTACATCGGCTCGTCATCCTGAAAATCAGCGTATTCGCTATCATAAACTTCCGCTATTACGTCATATTCGTTATTCATTTAGAATTCCTATCCCCAAAACAGGCTTTTTCAAAAGCTACAAATGTGTGACCTCGGATTAGTCGCGCTGCAGCAGCGCCACACTTTCAATATGCGCGGTATTGGGAAACATATCGATAGGCTGGCAAACAACAAGCCGGTAATTTTCTGCGCTCAGCGTGCGCACATCTCTGGCCAGTGTAGCCGGATCGCACGACACATAGACAATCGTTCGCGGCTCAAGCTTTTTAATACCTTCCATCGCGCGTGGGTGGCAGCCTGCTCTTGGCGGGTCAATGACAACAACATCAACAGTGCGGTACATTTTTTGCGCTTGCTGAATATTTTTCTCCAGCAATCCCTCAATTATTTGAATATTGCTAATGTGATTTATTTCCGCGGTAACATGGGCGTCGGCGATGGAAGAGACGCTGGATTCAATAGAGATAACTTTGGCGGCTTGCTCTGCCAAGAAAACGCTGAATAATCCGCCGCCGCTATAGCCATCCAGAACGATATCGCCGTGGCGCAGCTGCGCAAATTCCACTACTTTTTGTGCCAGCGCCGGTGTTTGCGAGGCGTTTACCTGAAAGAAAGATCCGGCGGATATTCTAAATACTTTATTATTGACTTTTTCCTGCAAGTAATCTTGCCCGACAACGATTCTTCTTTTTAAACCTGTAACCCCCACACACACAACACCAACTATAGACGGTATAGAGCTGATGATGGCTTTGCCGAGTTCTTCCGCATCCTTATCTGAAGTATATTCTCCGCTTTGATTCATTTCAATAATTAAAATCGCTGGTGTGCGCATTTTATACGCGCTTTGCTGCGCAGAGTCTTTGTTTTGTGTAATTGGCAATCCCGGTGGATTTGCGGCAATCCGAATTGTAAACCGCTGAATATGCGCCGGCAGATCCTCGCCAAATCTGCGCTGCAAAAATCTTCTAACATGCTGATACGTTATATCTAAGCTGGGGTGAGCAATGGGGCAAGTTGGCATATCCAATGTTTCGTGGGTGGCCATGCGCCGGAAACCGATTGCGCCATCTTCCCCAATGGAAAACTGCGCGATTGTGCGTTGCTGCCAATAATTTTGCTGTTCCGGTATTCCAAGAACCGGCAAAACATTGGGATTTGCAAGCTTCCCGATGCGCATTAGCAGTTGCTTGACGATTGCCGCTTTCCAATCTAATTGCGCGGCGTAGCGAATATGCTGCCATTGCAACCCGCCGGTTTCGGTTAAATCGGGATATTGCACCGCTATTCTGTTTGGTGAAGGCGTCAGAATTGCGGTTACTTCTGCGCGCACAAAGTCTCTGCGATTTTCAATAATGCGCGCCTGCACACGCTCACCGGCAATGGCTCCTTTAACAAAAATGACCTGGCCGTTTACCCGCGCGACGGAGTCTCCACCGTTAGCCATGTCGGTAGTTTCAACTTCAATTACACTATCTAAAATTTGTTCCATTCAGGGATAATCCAATCATATTTGGTTACGAAACTGCTGGTTTTCGTTGAATCGTATAGATGGCGCTGAAATACGCGAAACATCCTGTTAAGATTTCGGCGCCTTCAGTAATCTCTGCTTGCGGTCCCTCTGCAAGTTTGAATTTGTGTTAATCCGGCGGTTTGCGCAGTATTCTTGCGACTTAGTTACTGATAATGGCCGCCGGCGCCCATCAAATAATATATTCAAAAAAAGCTGATTGCTTAGATATAGAGCAATTATTTAATATAAACAGAGAAATGATGCGATACTACAAAATATAATCCGCTTAGCAGCAAACCTGCGCAAAGGGTTAACCCCGCTATCCAAACCAAGCGCCGGCTTTCAAAATATACTGCGCCAAGCGCCGTTTCATTTTTAGCCAGAAAAACACCGCTAAATGGCAACGCCGCATAGGGCAGCGAAAATAACGCCAGAAGCGCCCCGCGGATCTGCGAGCCATGTTGAGCGGTAATGAATAAAACCAATGTATAAAACGCAACAACACCGGCGGCAAATAACGCGCGCATACCCCGCAAACCAATCAGCGCGCCGGATCCGGGCATTTTGGCTGAAGAAGTTGTCAGGCTCATACGGCGCGCGGCGGAAACAATAAAATAAAGGCAACCCAGCGCCAGCGCCAGAAGCCACAGCATGTGGATATCCCATTGTACGGGGAAATATTGCACGCTTGCAGGAATTTTGCCGTGCGCTGGGATTATTTGCGAAGTGTACAGCTGCTGCGCGCGAAACGTTATAAAAAAGAGGAATGGCCCGATTAAAATGGCCGGCAGCAGTTCTTCACCGGGCAATGAATCAATAAAAACCGGCAGCAGCGCATAAAACGCAGCGGCAGCGCAGGCAAAAGCCGCTGCGCCGATTCCGAATGCGCCGATGTGTTTGCCGATGGTTATCAAGCCGGCTAAAATACCGATCCCGGCGATTATTGCGCCTGCGCGCGCCGATGTTTTTACTGCAATAGAAGTGTTTTGCGTGGTAAGCTGCAGTTTGCGGCTGGTTATCGCAGCGCTGTGCGCCAAGCGTGCGCCAACAGCAATACATACCGCGCTGAAAGCGGTTTCGAGCAAATGCGTCACTTGGGGATGGTATCCTGCGGCAAATATATATGCCGCCGCAACCGCAACGGTTAGGATGGGCCAAAAGGTTTGCAGTGGATCCATAAGTTTTATCCACATTTGGATGGTTTGCGCGCTGTGCGAACGTTGCGCAAGATCCTTCGCGTATTTAGACGCAGTAGAAGATAGATGATTTCCGTTAAAAAACTTCTGAGATTCTTTATCAGGCAGTGAGTCGGTGATTTTACGGCGCATAGATTTCAATCGTGTTGCAGGTTCTTCAAGCGAGTCTGCTGGTTTTACGGTTTGTTGTTCTGTGTCATCCATTTTCGTGCATATCCTTTTTTGATGAATTGCGGGAATTAGAATTTTCAATAAGAGTTATCATCTGATCAATGTGTGTTTGAACTTTTTTATTCATACATGCCGTTACAAAATCGCCGCGGGTTTTTTCAATGATACCGCGAGCGGAATCTACCGTGCGGCGCAGATTATTAGTGAGCGCATCGGGAAAGATGAGCGCCGCAAGCGCGCCATAGATATCATCCATTGCCTGCAGCAAATATTCGCATATATCCATATTATCATGAATCATTTCCAAAAGCAGATGTCTGCGCATTTCGCCGATAGCTTCGCCCAGCCCATTGACATAGGGCGCCCATTCCACCTGTAAATCTGCTGGACCCGGTAACGGCTGCTGCCGAATAATCGCCAAAGACACCGCAGCTTCGGTGTATTCTTTTTGTGCGTCTTGAATCGTTCCGGAAAAATAGAGATCCGGGTGTTCTTTTGTTGTGGTTTTAATTTGTTCCAGCAAGTCATGCGCCTGAAGTATCCGTTGCTGCGCTTCTTCAAATTCTTTGCGATGCATAAAGCGCACGGCAGAGCCGCTAAGCTGGATAACTTTGCGCGACAGGGCAATTTCATTTTCGCGCGCAAGATTTTTTTGTGTAAAATATGTTTCCGCTTCCATGTGAATGGTATGGATATCAATAGTTTTCATCTGTGTCGGATATGCTCCTAACAATGATATGAATTAAATATTTTGCCGTAAATTTTGGATTTCGGCGGCAATAATTTGTTGAATTTGCGTATTGTTTGCGGCGCAAATCGCATAAGTGTCATTGGCAGATGTTCCGCAGCTTGTTTCGGCTTGCAGTGCGTTATAGACAATAATTAATTCGGTTTGGGTGTTTCCTGCGCCGGATGGCACATGAATGCGGCTGAGACCGGAGCCATTTCCGTTGATTTGCCGCGCAAGCGGAGCTACGCATTTTTGGACGCCGGCAAGCGTTTTATTTTTTACATAGCATTGATTCACTTTCGCGCTTTCCGTCGCAATCCATTGTGTTTGCGCTATTTTAGCAGAGTTATACAATTGTAATTGGTGAGATGATTGAATTTCTTGAAAAATGAGCAGCACACAAATCGCCAAAATACTGGCAGCAAATAAGAATTTGCGCATATGCCGGCGAATAGCTCGTAAAAGCATTACACCGCTGTCATCATAGCCAAATTCATTTTTATTCCAAAGCACACCGCTAAATATTTGTTGTTTTACATGAATGAGTGTTTGCGCAGCCATAGTTCCCTTACTTCAAATAAATAAATCCCGGTTTATGAAAATCTTTGACAAGTATATATAGAGAGACGAACCGCCATATGAAAAAAGCGCGTTTTGGGCTTATGCTAAGAAAAAAAAGCTATTGCCGCCGCAGTTGAAAAACATAGTTCAAAAATGATCGATGCAGCGCACGATTATTTCTACAGCTTGCCAACTGAAATTACTGAAAACGCCTTATTATTCTCTTCACATGAGTATGAAAAGTATTTCGAAACTGCCCGAATTGCCTTTTTTTGAGATATAGCCTGAACTTACCGCCGCCAATGCATGAATTTGGCTCCGGGAAAAAACGATACTTTTGTGAGCGTCGGAATACCGTTGAGTGTCAATAGAGTTCCTATGTATATGATACTCACTACTGAAATAGATTCGTCAAGAAAATATACGGTTGGGCAGGTTTTTTATAACGCCGCAGGTTCTCGTAAGGTGTTTAGATCGCCGATTGGGTGGCAGGAAGGATCGTGCACAGCGTCTGCTAAATCTTGAATAGATCGCTGCGCAAAAGGATGGATGAAACTTGGCTGAATTTCCCGCATTGGGTATAGCACAAAGGCGCGCTCGGTCAGCCTGAGATGCGGCACAATTAAGGTAGGTGTAGTTAAAGTGATGTAATCCTCAGATTTTAGCGGAATTTCGATATGTGAGGCAAATAATATGTCAATATCAATGATTCGCGGTCCGTTGTGGATATAGTTCACATCAAAGGTGCGGCCCATCGCGTGTTCAATTGATTTTGCCAGCGCAAGGATATCCGGCAGAGAAAGGCTTGTTTTGCACGTCAGGGCCATATTCAAAAATGTTGGCTGATTTGGCAGATACATGGGATTGCTTTCGTAAACATGCGACATTTGGAGTATTGTGCAATAATACTCAATCTGCCGTACTGCTTCACGCAGATTTTGCGGGCGATTGCCTAAATTTGAACCTAAGCTTAAATATATATACATACACCACTTCAAATCCTCAGCAGGATATACCACATTTGTATCAGACGGATTTGGTTCTGTCTACTTTTGGCCTAAACGTCATAGCAGACATATTTCTGCATTCAAAATATTTGGTAACTATTCAAGGGATATTGACAAGATCCGCAAAGAGGAATGAGCATCCAAATAACGTAAAATAATTCTTTGGGGACACCACAAACCCCGCGCAAGAGGCTACCGCCCCTTACGAATCCCCATGCGTACCGTGCGGTGGCTGTTAAAAAAAATATTTGGGGACACCCCAAACTCTGCGTAAGGGGCATCCGCCTCTTACGAATCCCCATGCGTACCGTGCGGTGGCTGTTAAAAAAAATATTTGGGGACACCCCAACCCCCGCGCAAGGGGCATCCGCCCCTTACGAATCCCCAAGTGTACCGTGCGGTGGTTGCTTAAAAAAATATTTGGGGACACCCCAACCCCCGCGCAAGGGGCATCCGCCCCTTACGAATCCCCTACACCCCTGAGTAGTTACAATATTTGTTCGATATTGCGGAACTAATAATTATATGCTAATATAAGAATATAAGAATAAATTTCTTACGAAACAACAGAAAGATGAAAATTATGTCGATACACGAAACGTATTATCAAACTGCTATCCTTGGCGCCGGCGGCGGCGGATATCCTGCGGCGTTTGCTATCGCTCGCAGCGGAGCCTCTACTCTTTTGATTGACGATAAAGGCAATTTAGGCGGGCACTGCTTATTTGAAGGCTGCGTTCCTTCTAAAGCTATCCGCGAAGGAACCTCGCTGGCGGCGTTTGCGCATAAACCATCTAAAGCCGGTGTTTCACTAACTTTTAAAAATCCTCTGCGCTGGAAGGATGTACGCGATTTTAAGGATGGGATGCAAACACGGCGCTATGCCCAGCATATGGGGGATGTGCAAGCGGCGGCACATTTAACTTTGGTGAAGGGCCGGGGAACAATCATTGACGATCATACCTTGGAAATGATTAACTATTCTACCCAAGAAACTACGCGCGTGCGTTTTGCTAACCTGATTGTTGCAACGGGGTCGCACGCAAAATATTTACCGATTCCCGGTGGCGCAAATACGCTAACCAGCCATGATCTTTTTGCTTGGCAAGAGGCGCTGGAGGAATTACCCAAACGGCTTATCATTATTGGCGCCGGTTATATCGGTGTTGAAATTGCCTTTATGCTTGCGGAATTTGGCGTAAAAATTACGATGTTTGAGGCGCTGGACCGCATTCTGCCGCAAATGGACGAAGAGATCAGCCAAACACTTAACGGCATTTTGCGTGAACGCGCCGATGTTACCGTGAACGCAAAAGTAATTCGTATTGAAGACGTTGGCGTGGAAAAAGCGGTAACCGTGCAAACTTCAGATGGTGAAAAAACTTATAAAGCTGACGCTGTGCTTACCGCCATCGGCCGCGGACCCAATGTTGGGCCGGAAATTGGCTTAGCAAACGCGGGAATCCATTTTGACGCACGTTCGGGAATTTTTACAGACGCTTTTATGCGCACGAATCAGCCGCATATTTTTGCAGCAGGCGATGTTACCACAAAATCTATGCTGTTTCACGCTGCAGCGCGTATGAGCCAGGTTGCAGCGTATAACATCCTATATCCGGATAGAACGCCAGATACGTTTAATCCTTTGGAGATGCCGGCGACGGTATTTTCAGATCCTGAAGCGCATACTGTGGGTTATACAATGGCACAAGCTGAAGCAAATGGCATGCATGTGTTTGAAATTCGACGGCCAATGGGCGTTGAGGCTCGTGCGCAAATTCTGGAAGAGACCCGCGGCTTTTTTAAAATGATCGTGGAAAAAGACACTGAAAAAATAGTTGGTGTGCAAGCGGTTGGGGTAGACGCCGCCGCTATATCTTCCATCTCTCATATAGCGGTGCGGCAGGGTCTGACGATAGATGATCTTTCGCGCATGACATTCCCGCACCCCACGCAGTTTGAGATCTTCGATCGCATAGCGCGCAAATATATCCATTAAACAGCTGATTGTGACGTCAGCCGGGTAGCCCGACGGAGTGTATTTTTCTGTTTATGCAATAAAGCTCCGCCGAGTATTTTTGTGCCTTGGCGCAATTTTTTTGTGCAGGGATTTGCAAGGGGGCATCCGCCCCTTACTTATCCCTGGTTTGTGCCGCCACATCGGCCCTACCCAACACCCGTTTCTCAACTTTGAGTTGGTACTTGCTTATTTGTTTTTGCGTGCCATCCCCAAATAGTATACACATAGAAAAGGATCCCATACCCAAGCACAATGCCCCAAAACCCAAATAAGGGATAGGCCATTAATCCCCATACTAATAGCGAAGATACACTAAAATCAATGAATCCGATTGCCCATATAATAAGTAAAGTGTTCAGCAATATTCGAGATTTATGGCGAGTATACAACCACCCCAACATGACAAAAAGGATTGCCATGAGCAATGGCGCAGATGACACAAAAAAAACAACTGAAAAACCTAAAATTGAGTCCAAATTGCGTAATGTGTGAATATATTGTAAATTTGAAATTATCCCTGATCCGAGTGGGGAAATAGGTCCACAACCAGAAAACTCAGAGCAATTTCCTTCAAAAGGTGGCAAGAAATAGGAACCAAGTATCATGATAAAACCAAGTATGCTCAGCAAATACCCGCGAAGCAGGGGTGAACGGAATGGGTTCATATATAAACTCCTGTTGAATAAAATATGCGGTAGATTCTGTTTGCTAGTATTTCAAACGAATCACCTGCAATAAAAAGAACGCTGTGTGGAACC
>JAJYBV010000085.1 GCA_021778805.1 Chloroflexota bacterium
GGCTTTTCCTCTTGCTGGGCTGTTGATTTGTGTTTTGCCATACTTGTTTCCCTTTGTGCTTCTCTCTGCTTTTAGTATGCCTCATTTTGTTCCTTTTTGCTCATCCTGCGTAAGGTGAGTTACTAATTAATATATAAGTAACTATCTAAATGGAGAAAAACAAAATGGCAAATAGTATTGTTGAACCGACTCATAAAAAGAAATACTTGATAAATCGAAATTTTGCGTTTTTATTTTTTGGGCAGGGGATTTCTTTACTTGGAGATAAAATTTTTGACTTTACACTTATTGTTTGGATTGCATCGGTACTTGCTAAAGGTCAAACATGGGCTCCAATAGCGGTAAGTGGCTTGCTAATCGCTACGAGTATCCCTTCGTTTCTGTTTGGTCCAATTGCCGGTGTTTATGTCGACCGTTGGAATCACCGCTTTACTATGTTGCGTATGGATGGTTTACGAGCGCTATTTGTGTTATCTTTATTGCTTATTACAAATGTTACTCCGCTTCCATTTCGGAAAAATGGCTCCATGCCAATATCTTTTCAATTAGTGGGAATATATTTTATTGTTTTTTGTGTTAGTTTATGTTCGCAATTTTTCGATCCTTCACGCTTTGCCTTAATTGGCGATATTGTTAATGAAAAACAGCAATCACAAGCGTCTGGATTATTACGCGCTTCCCAAGCAGTTGCAACTATCATTGGTCCGCCATTGGCTGCGCCGCTTCTATTTAGTGTTGGCGCAGAATGGGCATTGTTGGTGAATGCGCTATCATTCATAGTTTCTTTTTTAGCTATTTCGCAGATAAAAGTTACACAGATCAGTAAACCAGTTTCTAATAGTAAAGCTCAACAAGAGTTTGTTAAGGGATTGACTTTTGTAATGAAAACACAATCCATTCGTGTTATTTTAATTGCTGCGTTTATAGCCGCGTTGGGTACTGGCTCATTTGAGGCTTTATATATTTTCTTTTTGACAAAAAATTTGCACGCCTCGGCACAATATATTGGATTTTTAGGCACAGCGCTGGGTACCGGAGCTATTTTAGGGGCGCTATTTGCTGGGACTTTGGGTAATAAAATTGGCGCAAAACGATTACTTATTATTGCCTTGCTTGCTTTTGGGCTGTTATTTATCGGCCTTTCAAGAGTTACAAACATAGAGATAGCGCTAATAATCATTGTTTTGATGGGAATTGCTCAGGCTATATTTAGTGTTGCAGTTTCCCCGATTGTATTAAAAGAAACACCAAAAGAAATGTTAGGCAGGGTAGTATCTGTATTAACACCAACAGAGATGACAACAATGCTGCTTTCTATCTCGGTTTCAGGTTTCCTGGCAAGTACTGTTCTAGCAAACTTTCACGCCACTTTCTTACATCTCACCTTTGGTCCAATTGACACTATCTTTTCAGTTGCAGGTTTTTTGCTGTTAATTAGCGGTTTATATGCTGGTATTTCATTTAAGTGGAAAAAAATATAAACAGGTCAGCGAGTTTTTAGAAATATTGTTGATAATTTGCTAATAACCCACATTTCGCAGTTTGTGTTTAGCAAATTTTGGATGCTTTTCAAGATATCCATTGAAATGTTATAAAAACCAGGCTAATCCTATGGTTATATCTATCAGGCAATATATAGGTAAAAATACTGTTTGATTGATATATAACCGATTAAGCCATAAATATCTGAAAAACACATAAATCGCAGCGAAACCATGTATATCCAGCGTTTATTGGCTTGCTTCTTTACCATATTTTGACTATTTTTTACTTGACCTTGAGGAGCATTATAGTCATAAAATTCTGATCGTATAAATTTTTGTAGCTACTTAAAAATATTTTGACAGTAAAGCAATGAGAGTGTATACTCAGAAAAGTATGATAATGGAAAAATTAGCGGCTGTTATTTGAAAAAAAGATGAACAAATCCAATAGCTTTAAAATGTTGTTCAAATAGTAGAACACCAGCTTGCAGTGAATGGCAATAAACGCATGGAGTTGCCATTGGTTCTGTAAATCGTATATTTCAGAAGTATGTATTTAAGATGGAGAAAACAATATGAAACGCATCTGGTGGATCTTCGTGAGCGTTACCGTCAGCATCATCGTTGTCGGATACAGCGTATTTGTTATCCGGGGTATTTTGTCTCACCAGCCGTTGTCTTATAGCTCATTGTGTAGCATTGATATGGTCTCCACAACCGAAGGATGGGCTGTAGGCGACACTGTAGAAACGCCCAACAGTGTTCTTTTACATTATATGAACGGACAATGGAAACAGATAGCGCTCCCATCAGGCATGCACAGCAGCGACACGCTCACAGGTATTGCGATGATCAACGCTTCTGAAGGCTGGGCAATCGGGGTATCACAGCAAACGTCTAACCAAGGATTTCTGGGATTCTTTGTTCACTACGAACAAGGCGCCTGGCGCGTCGCTGGTTCCTCTGTGCCCGAAGCGCCACGAGCGATCTCATTTCTGAATGCTTCTGATGGATGGGTCGTGGGAGATAATGGACTTGTCGTACATTTTGACGGGACCAAGTGGAGCATAGTGACTTTGCCACCTGATCTCAATGGGGTGTATTTCACGGCAGTTGCTATCACTTCACCGACTGATGTATGGCTGGCAGGTGGGTTGGGAACGATTGCGCATTTCGATGGCAAGAATTGGTCTCGAGTTAATCTCCCAGGTGTGACAGGCTGGATTTATGGAATCGCGATGATCTCTGATAAAGACGGATGGGCTGTTGGAGATCTGTCCGATGGAAACAATAGTTATGCTCTTCATGATATCGCTGGGATATGGACACCTGTTCAGCTGCCTAAAAGCGCCACTCTCCATGCTATTGTTTTGGGATCTAATCGCGAAGGCTGGGCCGTTGGCGATCAAGGAATAGTGATGCATTTGACTGGTGATATCTGGCAGACCCAGGCGAGCGCGACCTCGAATAATCTCTTCGCCGTTAGTAGCAGCGATAACCGCACTGCATGGGCCGTTGGCGAAATGGGGACTATTGTTCATTTTCAAAGCAACACTTGACCCTTTGGCAATTGCGCCAACGGGTGATGTTTATATGCTGATATTTCATTTATGGTCTTTATAGTGCCTGTTGTTGAACAAACACTACACGGTACACATGGGTGGAGGTGGGGAAATAAGCCACACGATTCATCGTGTGGTGTTCGTTTTGTGGCCACCCTTGGCGCCAATATTTCCTTAGGGAAATTAAAAAAAAATATTTTGGGAGGTGCCCCAAACCCCGCGCAAGGGGCTACCGCCCCTTACGTATCCCTGGTGAGATTTCAATTATCAAATAAGAAAAAGCGGCTGGGATACTTCCCAGCCGCCGCGTAAAGCTTTTGCAGTTATGTTTACGGGTAAATACCGCGGAACGCTGTTGCTTCAGCCACGCGAGACACTGCGACAACATACGCTGCCATTCTCATAGAGATGTTCATATTATCTGAGCGCGAAAATACATTTTTAATGCTTTCCGACATCATTTCTTCCAGTTGATCGTTAACACGTTTCTCGGACCAGAAGAAGTTTTCGCGGTCTTGCACCCATTCAAAGTAACTAACGGTAACGCCGCCAGCGTTTGTTAAAATATCCGGAATAACCGGTATGCGCCGGCGCTCAAAAATTACATCTGCTTCGGGGGTTGTTGGGCCGTTTGCAGCTTCAACAATCAATTTAGCGGAAACATTTTCAGCGTTATTGCGATGCAAAACACCTTCAATAGCCGCAGGAATAAGAATATCGCATGGAATTTCCAGTAGCTGGCTGTTTTCGATATCTTGCGATCCGGGCAGACCGGATAATTTGCCATGCTCTTGAATGTATTGCAGCGCCAACGGAACATTAATTCCATTGGGATCGTAAATTGCCCCGTAAATATCACTTAAGCCAATAATTTTACATCCGGCTTCGTGCAACAGTTTTGCAGAAACGGAACCGACATTGCCAAACCCTTGGATAACTATTTTGGCGCCTTCAAATGGAATATTTTCGTGCTTTGCAGCTTCACGCGCCACAATAAATACACCTCTGCCGGTTGCTTCAACCCGGCCGCGGCTTCCGCCGATTGCAATGGGTTTGCCGGTAACTACCGCAGGAACATTGCGCCCATGGTGCATGGAAAGGGTATCCATAATCCACGCCATAACTTGCCCGTCGGTGTTTACATCCGGCGCCGGAATATCTAAATCTGGGCCGATGATAACTGAAATTTCAGTTGCATAGCGGCGTGTCAGCCGTTCCAATTCCATGCGCGAAAGTAATCGGCGATCTACAATAACGCCGCCTTTAGCGCCACCATAGGGAATACCCAGCACTGCGCATTTCCATGTCATCAACATAGCTAAAGCGCGAACTTCATCGAGAGAAACTTCAGGAGAATACCGTATTCCGCCCTTTGCCGGACCGGCGTTCATATTGTGCTGCACGCGATAGCCGGTATACATTTTAACGCTTCCATCATCCATTCGGACGGGGAAATTCACGGTTAATTCACGTTTCGGCATGCGCAGCACCATGCGCAGATCTTCGGGTAGTGTAAGAATATCTGCGGCAAGGTCAAATTGTTTAAGCGCAGATTCATAAAAAGATGGTTTCTCAACTTCGATGGCCATAAAATAACCTCCTCATGTCGTCGCTGACAAATTGAGCGTCACTGGCTCATTTATGTATATGCAAGCAGTTACCTGCATTTCCGGCGCGGCATCGATATTTAAAGATATGCTAATTTTCTGATAAAGACACTGTATAATAAGCGGTTTGCGTTTCAGTTTCGGCAATGCCTACTTTCATGGTAAGCAGATTGGTATTGCCATACCGTTTTAGCCGTTCGCGCAGCTGTAACGCCAGCAATTCTGCCAGCCTTTCAGCAGTTGCGTTATCGATATTCAGGGCAGCAACGCTTGAAGCAGGAAATAAAAACTGCTCACCATTCGGCATAATCATGCGCCAGCTGCCTTTTTCTTCACTCACTTGCATGAATGGATTGTGCAGCGGCAACAAAAACCGATGATCGAACTGCGAAATTACTTCGCGCAGTTCACGTTTTACAATACCAAAATCAAGGACATAACTTTGTGAAGTTAAAGCGTTAGACTCGATATGCACACTTACACCATAGTTATGTCCATGCAATGGCTCTATTTCGCCATCAAGTGAAATGAAATGCGCGGCGCTGAAATGGAAGCCGCCATGTTCAATATGAATGCCCCAGCTCACTGAAACCCATCCTGTATATACAGTTGTCTTACCTACTTTGAGTATACAATGTTAGCAAGGAACATGTCCAATATGTGCAAAAGCAAAATTATCCCAAAATAATCCAGAATATTACAACAGATATCCCTGTTGTTTTAAATATCCGATAATTTCCAGCGCATTTTCCTCCGGCATATGGCTGACGGTGTCCAGCCGAATCTGCGGGTTTACCGGCGGCTCATATGGATCGTCTACTCCGGTAAATCCGGTTATTTCACCTCTGCGGGCTTTTTGATACATCCCTTTTACATCTCTTTGCTCACAGATTTCGATTGGTGTATCTACGTATACTTCAATAAATTTTTCCTCACCAATCATTTTTCTGCACTCATCGCGGATCGATCGATAGGGGCTGATTGCGGCGCATAGAACAACACCGTGGTGCCGGGTAATTTCAGCGGCAACAAAACCGATACGCAAAATATTCGTATCCCTGTCTGCTTTGCTGAATCCCAAACCTTTGGAAAGGTGTGTTCGAACCACATCCCCATCTAACTCAGTGGACGATCGGCCATATTCCAGCAGCATATTCGAGATAATCTCAGCAATGGTAGATTTGCCTGCCCCACTTAGCCCGGTAAACCACAGACAAAATCCGTCTTTATGTTTTGGCAGATATACTTGAGATAAAATATCAGAAGTTTCGGGCCGGGTAAACCATCCCGGCAATTGTTTCCCTTTAGCTAAATATTCTTCGCGCACTTGTGTGCCCGAAATACTTAATACTTGAGCGCCGGCAGGGACCTTATCGATTTCTTCATATCGGTCTTCGTCTTTTAAATAAACCATTTCCTGAAAAAACAACGGCTGAATGCCGATTTCCGAGGCATATTTCGCTACAAGATTCTGCGCGTCATATGGCCCATAAAACGGCTGCCCTTTGCTATCCATACCTGGTCCGGCGTGGTCTCTTCCAACAATAAAATGAGAAGCGCCGTAATTTCTGCGGATAATTGCGTGCCACATCGCTTCACGCGGCCCGGCCATTCTCATGGCTAGGGGCAGTAAACTTAACAGAACCGGTGAATCTTGATAATATTTTTCAACTAACGTGCTGTAAATACGCACTCTGCTGAAGTGATCGACATCTCCCGGTTTCGTCATACCAACGCTGGGATGCAGCAATAATGTGCCGTTAATTGATTTTGCTGCCCGCTTTGTCAGCTCTTCATGTGCGCGATGTAAAGGGTTGCGTGTTTGAAAAGCTACAACTTGCGCGGAGCCAATTTCTGCTAATTTTGCTCTAACTTGTTTTGGCGTCAGCCGCAGGTGAATAAAATCAAAAACTTTGGGCAGTGAAACTACTTCCATCGGGCCGGAAATGCAAACTTTTTTCCAAGTTTCCATTTCTGAAACTAAGGGGTGCCTGCTATCAGTAGTTCCAAGCACAAGCTGCGCTTCGCGCCGCGGACTCCACGAAAATACTTCCTGAAGCTGCATAACCGCTAACAAATTATTGCGGCTGTCTTTTAGGGCTATATATTTTCCAATTTCCGGTAGCTCTGCCGGATCTGCCGTCAGCGTTATCGGCATAGGGAAAATAGCGCCATTGTTTAATCGCATTTCATACAGCACACGTAAGTAATCATTTTCGCCCATAAACCTATCTAAAGGAGAAAAACCGCCGTTAGCTAATAACTCTAAATCACACTGTGATCGAGCGGTTAACTGAATTGACGATAATGATTGTGATAATGCAATGAGTTCTTTTTTTCTTTCCGAGGATTCTGTTACCAAAGACACAAGCTCGCCGCCATAGGGCGTAATAAGGCTAGTTTCAGAAATATTTTTCACGGGCCATGTTCTCCTCAAGTGTGGGACAAAATAGCTGCTCAACCATACAAAGGTACAGCGCGCAGGAATCCATAGGATATTGCTGCGCAACTGCGCAGTCTTTTAACAGATAGAATTGCGCTATGGTACATCTTATCTTAACCTATAATAGGTAAATCGTCAAAAATCCCTAACGCAATATGCACTTGAAAAAGTTTATTTTGCAGATTCCGCCAAATCATTGTTCTTTTGACTGTGGGCATTTTTATTGCGCAGATACCATATTACTGCCCAAATTATAAAAATACCGCCAAGCAAAATACGCAGCGAATTCAGAAAAGACAGCGGCAAGTTAGCTGTTAAACCGGAAAGCTGTGCGCCAATCCCTTTATCCGCTGCGATCATGTCGGCTGAAGTAATCGTTAAAATAAATCCGGCGACATAAATAAGGATGGGAAATTTTTCAATAAAATGCGCAATAACACTGCTGGCTACCAGCAACAACAGAATACTGGCCAATAATCCAATTGCTAATACTACATAATTGCCATTGGAGATCCCAGCGATAGCCAGTACATTATCCAGTGACATACTTAAATCGGCTAAAGTAATCGATGCGCAAGTTTGCAGTAATCGCGCGGTTTTAGGGGAAAATCTTGGGATCCTTTGCGGCTTTGATTCAAGTTCAATTTCTTCTTCGGCTTCATGAATTTCACGAAGCAACAGCAGCGCTAATACAAAAATGATAATTCCGCCAATGGCGTTAATATATGGAAATTGCAGAATATAAACTGCAAAAAATGTTAGTAAAACTCGCAAGATAATGGCTGTGCCGCCACCAAATAAAATCGCAATTCGCCGTTCGCGGCCCTGCAATTTAGACGCCGCAGCGCCGATAACTAATGCGTTATCTCCGCTTAACGCCAAATCTACCAATATAATTGCAGCTATTAATCCAATCAGTTTCGTGAGTTCTGCCATTACATCTCTCTCTTTCACTCATGGAATATCGGACGATACAGGCCGCTGCAAAAAATAAAAATTTATTTATGGCCGGTATTTACTTTTCTGATGAGTATGTCATACGGCGGAAATCCCCACCCGAAACTCATCCGCGAAACCAATGTTGTCCAACCGGTTGAATGGTAAAATGTTAGACCCTTCACATTATCGGAACGTGTAGATAATGTAACATTTGGGTGCGGCTGATGTGTTATCAACATATTCACTAATTGAGTTGCTATGCCATGCCGGCGCGCTGCAGCAAGCACACCAAGCTCTGTCAGGCAAAAACTATCATTCAGCACACTTTTTGTTATTACTGGTCCAACTGCTTTTGATACACTATTATACCACCACTGGCCTGCTTCGTTGCTATAGCCATAAATTAAACCTAAGATTTTATTGTCAGTACTTTGTTTTGCTAAAAAACCCAAAAAATTCGCCAGTTGCATATGTTCCTGCAATTGTAGTTTTAAATCGTTGGTATAGCGCGGTGTATTTGGTGGCTCTGCGAAAGCGGTCTGCCACATAGAAATAATATCGTCGATATTTTCTTGCTCAGATATTGGCGTAATATAAAATGAAGACGACTGCGCGGACGAATCCGCGGTTGAAATTGGCTCCATACCAAAAAACCTCAATATAAAATTAATGCGCAATGATGCTTCCTACAAATATAGTATATAATAGCTTTGCGTTTCTCAAAGAGATCTATCGGCTACGGCCATGCATGGCTAAAGGTTTTGGGACTTTTTTGCATTACTTTGATTCAGCAAGTGATTATATACTATCTTGGTCAAAAAGCAGTTAGCTGAATGATGAAAGACGCCGCTTGCGCAGCATTACAATGCCGCGAGAATAATAAAAAATTCCGGCGCCGGCGGCAAACACCATAAGCCCAACGGTAGCCAGCCAAGGGCTGCCGCCGCCTAAGCCATTGTTACTGGTAAAAAATGCCGGTGTTTCTGTCAGTATCGTTATTCCCCAAATAATATTTCCAAATGTGGCGGCAATTAGCCCTACGATGACAACACTCCCGGCAGTCAGCGAAAGCATAAATGCGCGGCGCCCAATATCACTGCGCTGTAATACCGATCCGACCATAAGAATACCCAGCGCTGTGAACCATGTTAATGCGGCAAGGATAATAAAAAGCAGAATTTCACCGGAAATTGCCAGCCAAAAAGGAAATTGTGGCGTAAATACCGCATGAGGATCGTACAAAAAGAAGTAATTGCCAGTGAGCAATCCACCTGCAAAAAGGTATATGTAAAACATCAATGTAAACCCAATTGCGCCAATTGCTGAATAAAAAACGGCGCGCCGGCTGATACGCAATACCGCAAGTATATTTGTGCGCGCAAGTATGATGTTGTTTTTTATAATACTTATGAATAGCGGCAATGCGGCGGCAGCAATACCTGCTATTGCCAAATCCATAGCAAACACAATTCCCCGAAATGAATAATTTATGACGGGATGAACTGCCGCCACGGTATCGAATGGCGCTCGCGGATCGGTAAGCCGCTGCAGCGAAATATAAGCAATAAAAAACGCCATAAACGCGGCAAAAACCATCGTTGTCGTAAACGCTAAATCTTTTCGCATCATACTTGTCTCCTTAAAATTATCTTGTAGTATAACTACTTAGGAGGTAAAGCCATGAATGGCTATGCTAACAACAGCGCGGATGCAATAGCCTAAAATTCGTAAGGGGTGGTAGCCCCTTGCGCGGAGCCTGAGGTGTCCCCAAAGACATTTTATATAAAAATAAAACACTGCACGGTACACATGCAGCACTGCAATCCGGTAGGGGCGACCCTTGCTGTCGCCCTTGCTGAACGGCCAACAGAGCCGCGCCGTATCTTTTACGTTCTATGAATCTTAGTTCCACTTTACAAATCATGTCAATAGTATCCTGAGTAGCGATGTTGCAGTTTCTTGGCAATTTATTTAGAGAAACGAATAGCGTTAAGTCGTTCATTTACCGGCCAAGATTTATATACTTCCGGCGCTAAACCCTTAGCCCCTGCCAGAAAAAAATCAATGCTGCTAATGTTATCTGCCGGCGCCGGAAAGGGATCTCCGCGGGTATAAACACCTTCTATTCCGCTGATAAACGCCCAAAATAGCTGTGTCAGCGGGTATGCTTCAGCGTAATCCGGCAAATCTCCATGCGCAATGCCCCACTCCATCACTTGCATAACAGGCGCGATAACACTGGTGTAAATTGATTTGAATAATATCGCCATATGCTCATCCGGCATATTTTGCAAAGCGTCGCGCTGCATTGTTTGATAGTCACCCAAAGATGTATTCCAAAAAATAGCAGCGATTCCATGCAATTTTTCACGCAGTGTCACTCTGGTTTGAATCGCGTTTGCAATGCTTTCATGCGCCGAATCAAACCAGTTTTGCACGACCGCTAAATATAGGCCTTCTTTATTGCCGAAATGGTGATACAGCGATGGCTGTTTTACTCCGGCTGCGGCGCAAATTTGCCGGGTAGAAACTGCTGCATACCCTTGTGTCATAAATAAATTCAACGCAACATTCAGAATGCGTTGTCTTGAATCTGTTTCTTCAGTTTGCTGGGTAGTTGTCATTTTTTCATCTGCCATTTGCATAAAATATAGGGCATTTATCTATCTTCAAAAATTGTTTCCTATAGATATGATAGTTTCATATGATAAAAAAGACAAATTAGCCCATATAATGTTTGATTTCTTCTTATTTGTACACTTAGAATAGCATCTTATATGCGCTGCATGCAAAATAGATAACGACTTGGCGCAGGCAAACAGGCATCCATATAATTCTGATGTTGGGAGAATAATTTTGTTGCGCTTGTACAATGAAAGGTGATAGGAAAAACAATATTTGAACCTTTTCTTCAAGGATGCGCAACTGATGAGAATACTGCCTGATCCAAAGCTTCAGCGGAGCCGTTCGGCGCAGAAAAAGCCGCTGAACGAAATGTTTCAATCAATAGATCCATCGCGCCGCATGTTGTTGCTGGCGCTGATGTCTGCCGTTATGATAGTTGTGATTGCCACTGTGTGGATAATACTTGCGCCAGATTCATCGAATGACGCTATGCAAGCATATGGCGGATCCAGTGGGGTAGCGCCGGTAAATACCACCCCTACATTAGCTGGAACCTATCTAGTGGAATTATCAGCTGGAGCGCCTCCTGCGTATTTGTCATTGCAGCAAAATAATACTGCGCTTGGCGGCAATTTATCAATGACAACTTGTAATAATGGCAAAGCAGAGTTTGTTACATTTGCCATTTCCGGGCAAACGTTAGACGCCAATACGGTGCAATTATCTCTTGCAGAGCAAACAACTGGTTCGATAATGACAACCTATGCGCTTTCCCGCACAAATTTAAATACTATTATTACACTTTCGTGGAGCGGCGCTGATGGATTAACACAATATCAGCGGTGGACGCATTCAACATTAGCGGATTTTATGTCATTGGCTTCAGCGTACTGCCAAACCCATAAATAACCCCAAAGCATATAAACTACGCAACAGAATATTGTATCAAAAACTCTTGTATAGAATAATCATGTTATGGTATAATTGCAATGTGCTTCTCTTATGGTTTTTGCCATTCTCGAAAAGGGTGGTTTTGAAAGTAAAGTAAGGAGTTTTATGAAATTTACCAAAATAGTTAGCACTTTGTTGAGTAGTTTAGTATTTATTCCAATGCTAGTCAATAGTAACTACACAACACACAACACACAACACACAGTAATTACAGTGCCTCTTCAAGTAAATTGTTCTTCGGTTCCTCATACAATTGAAGCAGTGGAGGCTTTAAAACGATTACATGCATGTGGAAATGCTCCAAGAAAAAAATCAATTTCACCAAATGATACAGTTTACGGTAATTGCGGAACCCTTTCATTATTTATTACAAATGAAGGAGGTGGTGATTTATTGTGGCATGTCATTGTAACTTCAGTGGGGTTTCCTATAACTTCAGCAAGTTATGTTGGTAATTTTACAAATTGGAGTCAAGGTTGGGGACCATGGTATGTATCTAATGCAATTGCCGGATATAATTCCTATGTATGGAGTGATTACCAAACTCTTTGGTCTGGCGTAGGAAATGTTCAAGCAACGGTATCAGCAACAGATACACTGTGGTTTGGAATCGTATGTGGTGGTACCGGCGCTCAGTCACAAACTTATGTAAGTTGATTAGTTGTATGGCTTTCTATCTAAATTAATTTTTTAAATCAAAAGGGAAGCATATTTGAGAAAAATATTGAAAGGAGAACAGTGATGGTAGTTCAGTTTTCACCATTATTAACAGTTATAGGTTCTTTAGGGTTCATTGCAATTGTTTCCGGCATTGCTTTTCTTGCATTTAAAAAATTTAATGCATAAATGTTAAATTATAAAAATTGCATGATGTGGCCGCAAATATATATTTTATTAAATTTTTGATTTATAAATATATTTTGCGGCAAAATTGAATAAATTTATTTCAATTTCAGGAGCGTTTAGAATGACATACATAATTCCCCCGGAAGGGTTTAAAATTTGGACACCTGTAGCAAATCGATTATTAGGTTCAGCGCAAAACAGTTTTATGGAATTAAGATTTTACGGGAACGAATCGCAAATTGATTGCTGTCACTTTTTGTTAGGCATGCTTCAAGATGAATCTTGTTCAGCATGTTATATGATGAAAATACTCAAAGTTCCATTAAAACAATTGAAACAGGATATTATACGTTCTGCTGAAAAAGGAAATATTCGCACATTTCCTAAACCGTTTCCCATGGAAAATGGTCTTTCCAATGGAGTAAAATTTATTATTCCGGATTCATTTGAAGAAGCAAAAAATTTTAATCATACATTGGTTGGAACACATCATCTGCTTATGGCAATGTGTAAGCTGCCAGAAAATGAGCAAGTGCAAATATTTTTAACAAAATTTAATATTAATGAACTCTTGGTAAAAGATACCATTATTAGATATACAAACAATCAAGCTTTTCTTCACGATTCTCTATAAACATAATAATCTTGTAGATAATTAGAAGGTTAAAGCGCAAAGAATGACTATTCCAATAACAGCGCGCTACCCAGTCACAAAAGTTAGGTTACGTAAGAGTCTGAGGCCCTTACGAATCCCGGGTTTTTGGGGTCGCCCGGCAACCAACACTACGCCGTAGCATAAGCGCCGCCCCATAGCGTTTGTTTTATAGCATACGCCGCGCGATCGCACCTGAGGCTATGCAATCCGGTAGGGGCGACCCTTGCGGTCGCCCTTGCTGCCCGGCTACCAATATTTCCCATCGGAAAATAAAATAAAAAGAGATTTTGGGGACACCCCAATCCCCGCGCAAGGGGCTACCGCCCC
>JAJYBV010000007.1 GCA_021778805.1 Chloroflexota bacterium
GTAGTGTCATTTCCACTTTGCGCAAACAAGGTCATCAGGTATTGGATGGGATTCGTTCTTTGTTCGTTTTTACGCCTCCTTGTCTTGTGTAAATTTCTTCACTTTATCCTTGCTAGGCAGTTACTAAACTGCAATTGTTTTTCTTGCAAAACACGGTATACATTTGGTTCATCAATGCTGTAATGGTGAATTTGAATAAACTTTGTCCATCCTTTTTTCAGCCTTGTCAGTTTTTGGGTATATCTCAGAATAATTTCAATAAGCTCAGGAATGGACATAGATGGCTGACTGAGGATATCAATATCGAATTGGCGAATAATAGCTTGACGCAATTCTTCTCTGCGTATTTTGGCGGAAGCATACACATCAGACATCATCAAAGCAATTTTCTTCGCAATTTCTAATGTATCGATATTAGAAATTTCAAACCAGCTGGCAGTATTTATTGTTCTTTTCGTCCATTCAAACGAAACTATACCAATAATATACGGGCCTTCATATATTGGAAGCAGCAGCGCTGAAAAAACATCTTGTCCGAAAAAAGATTCTTTTGCGGTATTTGTTATGTTTGTATACTTCAATTCGTGTGTTGTTTGAATTTCAAAAAGCGAGCGCAGTTTTGGCGTTAATTCAAAAAATTGATGGTTTTTTTGTGTGGTTTCCGGTTCCTCAGTGGTATATAATTCTAAAAGTCTGCATTCAGTAACATCCGCGCCTTGATTTTTAGCAAACGTTCGTGCACCGGTAATTGGATTTAAAGAATATGCGTTTATCGTAGATAGTATTCTTACATATTCAGCGCCGGTCAGTTTTTTTCCATTTAAAGCTAATTCATGCAGCGCCTCATTACGCATTCTACGGATTTTATCATATTCCTGCTGCTGAATTTGGCGCAGTGTATCAATTTTGCGATCAATATCATTAGATAAATCTTCGGTGGCTATATCAATAGCAATTTCCAAAGCCATTTGGCATTGATTAAGAACTAACGCTAACAAATCGGCAAAAAATTCAATCCATAATGTATGCTCTTCCAAAAAATGAAATGGTTCTGAAGACTGAAGGTCTAACACTCCAAGACATTCTTTGCCTCGAGAAATATCGGTTGCCACTTCGCTTTTTGTATCTAAAAAGCCAGAAAAATAGTCATTTTGGCCAATTTTAGTTTCTTGCTCTACTATTGTAATTTGTTCGCGGAACGCCCTGCCTGTAATACCGTCTTCTATCGGCCAAAACCGCTTTGTATTGGGAATACTATTCCCATTTATTGTATGAATAAATAACATTTTGTCATGCTCAAGTAAAATCTGAGCATTATTTACCCGTAATTTTTTGCTGGCTTCTTTCAAAATATACGATAGAATTTTGTCATGAATAGTCTGCGTATCGGTTATTTTTTTTATAGCTAACTCTAGTTTAGAATTTTCATCTTGCGCAAATAACGGCGCCAGCATCTGCTGAATTTCGCTGGTATATTTCAATTTCTGTTCATTTCTTTGCCAATTTTGTATATCTTTTATCCGAAGCAGCAAATGCGCAAAAGTTTTTGCCAATATTTCTAAATATTCTCGATCTTCCGCGTTAAACGCATCTGGTTTCGGTGAAATCAAATCAATCACACCAATTGTTTGATTTTGATGGAGAATCGGGATAAACAATTCGCTGCCATGCAAGTAATCGGGGCCGAGATTTTGCCATCTAGGATCATTCGGCTGTAATTGTATGACCTTATTTGTAAGAAATACCTCCTGAGAACCGGAATGAGCCAATCCATTAAGCCGCCATTGCTTTCTTTCCAGTGTATAGTTTCCCATCCGAGCATAAACACCGATATAACTATCTATTTCTGCAGCAGAAGATGGAACACCGCGCAGACGTATATTTTGCATTAAATCTGTTTTTAATAACAACCCTGCGGAAACGTCTACTTCACATACAATTTGAGTGGCAATACGCAGAAGCTGCCAATAATCGCTTTTTAAATCATCGGGATTAATGATGGTAAAAATCTGTGATTCCGCGTCGTGCAGCATAGTATTGATAACATCGTTATCCGTTATGTTTTCCAGCGGATATGCCTCCAGCAACTGAGCGAATATTGCAGTATATTTTGTTTGTATATTCGTTTGTATTTCTGCTGTTAATATATTCGGCTCATCATTTTCAATATTTATCGCGCCAAGAATCGAACCATCCGGACGTTTTAAAATAATAATCAACGCCGAACGGGTTTTGCGCAAATGCGTGTCATCAACACTTCCCGGCGCAACGACAGGGGAAAGTATCGATTGTTTTTGCTGCAATGCAATGCCCATGCGGCCCTCACCAGCGCGTACCCGAAAATGCAACCCCGAAGATGAGTCAGGATTCAGCTCAATGGTAAAGATTTGTTCAGGGTCGGGAATATAACCCATGACTTCCACAAATGAATTAGAGGGAAGATCTGCCAGTATGTTATCTAATTGGTCTGACATATCCTTGCGTATGCTCCGCATTTTAGAAATATAAATGTTTGGGGTTGTGTCAATGGTGTTTGCAATATGCTCGATTAAATGCGCGTACATTGATATCAAAATGGTATCTAATTCATCAAATGAACCAGATTGCGCTTCAGCGCAGAGCACGGTTTGCACATTATTATTTAATTTAATGGGAGTAATAATAATGTTATTCTGATTTTTACTTTGCGTCAGCGTGATTACTTTATCGCTTTGCTTTGCTTGATCAATTGTGTCCTGCAATTCTTGGGAACGCTTTATTCTGGTTATATCTGTGAATTTCGGGGATCGTATTTCCAAATTATCGGGGTTTATATAATACGTAGTTCGAGGATTTGCGTTAACATCATTGCATAAATTTTCGATAATCAATTGCTCTATTTCACGCATATCAACATTTTTCTGCGCTGCATGATCGGTGATTCGATTTTGAGTATCTAAAAACGTTTTTAATTTTTTTAAATTTTCTGATGATTTGTTACCAAACATATATGTTACTCCTGATATATTTCATCATAGAGCATTATAACATATGTTTATTTAAAAATCTAGTACTATTTTAAAATTTAAAATATATTTAATATTATCGCAAAAAATAGCAGTTAAGCGATATTTAATTAATATTAAATATCGCTTGCTTATTGTTGTGCTCAAGAGTAATTATTCATAGCTAATCACGGGGTATAGTCAATATCAACAAAGAAGAACAAAATATAAATAACACTAAAGATACGGGACAGTATAGGCGGCAAAGGCGACACAAAACGAACACCACATGATGAGATGATGATCTTTGATATTTTCTTCAGGATGAAGACCAACAGAGCAGAGTACATTGAGTGCCCCATAGCGCCTGTTGTTGAACAAACACTGCACGGTACACACGGGTGGAGGTGGGGAAACAAGCCACACGATTATGATCTTTGATATTTTAATCAGGATGAAGATCAACTGAGCGGAGTACATTGAGTGCCCCATAGCGCCTGTTGTTGAACAAACACTGACCGTCTACACACGGGTGGAGGTGGGGAAACAAGCCACACGATGATGGTCTTTGATATTTTAATCAGGATGAAGACCAACAGAGCAGAGTACAATGAGTGCCCCATAGTGCCTGTTGTTGAACAAACACTGCACGGTACCCATGGGTGGAGTGGGGAAACAAGCCACACGATTATGAACTTTACTATTTTAATTGGGATGAAGATCAACAGAGCGGAGTACATTGAGTGCCCTAAAATCTCTTTTTTATAAACAAACACTGCACGGTACACACGGGTGGAGGTGGGGAAACAAGCCACACGATTCATCGTGTGGTGTTCGTTTTGTGGCCGCCCAACCACCTACACAGCACCGAAACACAAGCGCCGCCACATCGCGTTTGTTTTAGAGCATACACTGCACGGTACACATTGAGGCAATGCAATCCGGTAGGGGCGACCCTTGCGGTCGCCCTTGCTGCTCGGCTACCAATATTTCCCATCGGAAAAATAAAATAAAAAGAGATTTTGGGGACACCCCAAGCCCCGCGTAAGGGGCTACCGCCCCTTACGTATCCCTGATTATGCTGGTATATCTTATCCCTCTTTAATTGTTAAAGACCATAATCGTGTGGTGTTCGTTTTGTGGCCGCCCAACCACCTACACCGCTCCGAAGCACAAGCGCCGCCCCATATCGTTTATTTTAGAGCATACGCCGCGCAAACGTATCCCAGCGTTTGTGGCCAAGCGACGCGCAGTTGTTGGAGGAGCTTTACCTACCTGGAAAATAACAAAAACAAAGCGAATAGGCTTTGCTCATATCTCAGAGACCTGCCTATTCGCCTGTTGCAAAAACTCTATTATTTTAAGAGAATTTTTAATCTTCTGCTTGGGAAGATGAATTATCGCGATATTTTGATCGATCTTGCTGCGTAAGCAACCGTTTGCGCAATCGAATATTTTTAGGAGTCACTTCTACCAATTCATCACTGCTAATAAAGTCTAATGACTGCTCTAAACTTAAAATAATCGGCGGAGTAAGACGCACTGCAATATCTGATGTAGAAGAACGGACATTGGTTTGCTTTTTCTCTTTGCAGATATTTACGACAATATCTTCTGCGCGGGTATTTACCCCAACAACCATACCCTCATATACCTGTGTGCCCGGCTCAATAAAGGTATTGCCGCGCTGTTGGGCGTTATTTAATCCATAGGTAGTCGCAGTGCCCTTTTCCGTAGCAATCAATGAACCGTTGCGGGTTATGCCTAACGGTCCCATCCACGGCTGATAGCCCAAAAATTCACTGGAAATCGCTCCGTTACCCTGCACCAGCGTTAAAAACTGGTTGCGGAATCCGATTAATCCGCGAGTTGGAATAATATATTCCAGCCGCACGCCGCCGCGGCCATCATGCCGCATATCTGCTACTTTTGCCATACGTTTGGCCAATTGCTCACTAATTGCGCCGATATATTGCTCAAACGTATCTATGACCAAGCGCTCCACCGGCTCGTGTTTCTTGCCGTCAACCATTTTAATGATTACTTCTGGACGTGATACCTGAATTTCGTAACCCTCGCGCCGCATCGTTTCAATCAATATGGAAAGATGCAGCTCGCCGCGGCCAGACACAACAAATTCATCCGCGCTATTGCCGTCGTGTACTCTTAAACTCACATTCGTTTCAAGTTCGCGGTACAAGCGTGCGCGAATCTGCCGGGAAGTAACCCATTTGCCTTCTCTGCCAGAAAACGGGCTAGTATTCACGCCAAAAGTCATTTTCAAGGTTGGCTCACTAATGTGAATGGTCGGCATCGCCTCGGGGGTTGAATAATCCGTTAACGTTTCGCCAATATTTACTTCTTCCAGCCCGGTTATAGCCACGATATCACCGGCAAACGCTGAATCAATTTCAGTTTTATGCAAACCTTGATAGGTATATACATTGGCAATTTTGTGGCGTGTTATCGCGCCTTCCCGATCGATCCGCGCAATTTGCATACCCTGAGTAAACCTGCCACGATGAATTCGGCCGATTGCATAGCGGCCTTTGTAATCATCATAATCCAGCGCGGTTACCAACAGCTGCGCTGGAGAATCTGCGTCAATAATTGGCGCCGGCATGGTTTGAATGATGGTTTCAAATAACGGTTTCAAATCCTGGCTGTCGTCATCCAGCGAGCGTTTAGCAATTCCTTGCCGGCCAATTGCATATAACACGGGGAAATCTAACTGATCATCAGTTGTTGCAAGATCCAGGAAAAGATCTTGAGTCAGATTCAGCACTTCTTGCACGCGCGCGTCTTTGCGGTCGATTTTATTAATAACCACAACCGGTTTTAAGCCGAGTTCAAACGCCTTTTGCAGCACAAAACGTGTTTGCGGCATCGGCCCTTCAGCGGCGTCTACAAGCAGAATGCAGCCGTCGGCCATATTCAGCACGCGCTCTACTTCTCCGCTGAAATCAGCGTGCCCCGGAGTGTCTATAATATTAATTTTGATATTGCCGTACATAATCGCGGTATTTTTAGCAAGAATGGTAATGCCGCGTTCCCGCTCCAAAGCGTTAGAATCCATAATCAGTTCGCCGACCTGCTGATTATCTCTAAATATTTTACTTTGCTTTAATAATCCATCAACAAGCGTTGTTTTCCCATGGTCGACGTGAGCTATAATGGCGATATTGCGAATGTCTTCGCGGCTGGTTAGTGTTGTTTGATTCACAAAGGTTTCTCAACTTATATTTCAATTTTGATTAGCTTTTAGGACTTTTTACGTGATCTGATTAAAACGTTCACTTGATCCCTACAATGGATTTTGTACTTGCACAACGGCAAGAAGGCTATACAAGTGAAAATTCTGCCTCATAAAATTATTCTCGCTCGGTGAATGCCGGCGCAGCATCAAGATAGCTGCATCATTCCGCGTAAATTGCCGCTGAGATTGTAAAGCCTCGATAGAATATGCAGGAGGAAGCTTAATTTTATAGAAACATTTGCCCACCTGCAAGAGAACTTATCTCGTGCATTTTGACAGAATGACGCATAAAATCGCCTGCGCAGGCATGTCGCGTCGGCGCAGGCAAAGCAGTTTTATGAAAAAGCACATGTAAACTTAGTTACATGTAAAGTATAGCACAATTATAAGTAATTTTCCAAAATACTCTTTTGGGGAATGCCGCCATTTAGCGCAAAACCAAATAGATCTTGCCTATGCGCCAGCAAAGCGGCTAAACACTCGCAAAAATCCTGCTGTTTTACGGCACATTACGCCAAACACTGCGATCAGCCTCGTTCATTTGCGGGCTTTTCGCTATGGCTTCGGCAAAAGATTGTATGGCAGGCTTATTTGCAGAAATATCGGCTGCTGTTTGCGCAACACCTTGCCGCAGCGCAGGGCTGGCCTGCGGTGTGTGAAAAGACGCCATTAACGCCGCGCGGATGGTTTCCGCGCCTTCCTGTAAAAACTGCGCCAATGTATCAATAAACGTCTCCGGTATCGTCGATATATCAATAACGCCGCGCGCCATTTTATCAATGACATCTACACCAACACGCAAATTTTTGGCTGCTTCTACCCGCCTCTTCTTTTTACTTTCCAGCAGCGCAACCAAGGTTAAAGTACTAGCAGGTTGGGGCTGAGCTTGAAATTGCTGTAAAACGATAGCAAAACTTTTATCCACTTCCGCAACAAAAGCAGGATCAGGATTTTGTTCAAATGCTGCGCTAGATTCCAGCAGCAACGCTGTTTCCATTATATCATCGGTATATTCCGGATATTGTTTCAGCCACGTTTTAACGAGATTCCGTCCGCTTTCTACATTGGAATGAAAGGTTTCAATCAGCTGAAGTTCCAGGTTTTCCGGAAGCAGCTGCTTGTTATGAGAATTATTATTCATGTGTGTCACCACTTTGAAATAAAGAATCTGGTGAAAGCTGGCTTTTCAAGTATTGCATTGCCTGTTGATAGTGATTTCGCGCGGTTCTGTCGGATATCTTCATGATCGAAGCGATTTCATTCCATTGCATGTGCAAAAAAACACGCATGTACACAATATTTACGTCTTCATGGCTATTAAGCAACAGCAAAACATCCCTAATTTGGTTTTGGTCTGCCACTTCATTTTCCAAAGAATAGTTGTCAGCAATTTCCAACGGTTCCTGACGTTCCTCGGAATTTGGCCGGACGTAGTCTATTGAAACCATATTGGTTTGAGGAATATGGCGCGGCTTCCCTGCCGATGCCGTTTGGTCATTTCCTTGTTTAGAAAAACCTTCATCTCGATTCATTTTTTTAAATGTATCAATACAAATTCGATGATGATAGACCTTAAAATTTTGTTGCATAAAAGGGATTTCCTGCATATTTTTTTGCTGTATTATTTCATTCCAAATTTTTGTGTTGATTTCGGAAACAGCTTCTACCAACAGATGCTGTTTAGATTTGAAACCGAAAAGATACGCCGGAGAATACTGTTGTATTCTGGGATATAGCACTAATCCATAAATCCGTTTAGCAAGATCTTTGTTATCTATTGATATGAAATACCGAATACACGAAATCACAAACATATCAGTGTATGCATAAGTTCCTGTGCTTGTTTTAGTTTGGAACTGCAGAATATCCGAATCTGTTTTCAAAACATATTCCTCTGGTTGAAAAAGCAGATCGGAAGAGTTAAAAGACATGATAAGTTCCTCAGCCTGTTAACAAAAGATATCGATATTATACAACACAATTGGCGATAAAATAATGGGATAATCCTAGAAAAGTGACGGAATAGTATCCAATTCGTTATATTATTCTGATATAGTAAAAATAAAATATAATTTTATTTCAGCAGAACAGAGGCGTTATTGTTTATGCTCTATTGGCTTGTCCTGTTTGCTCAGCGATTGGCAGGCGTTACGCCACGACGCATTCGCTGGTTTATTGGCGGCGCAATCACCGAGCTGGTCTATTGGATGTGGCGCGAAAAACGGATTGCAACCGAAAAAAATATGAGCATCGTGCTGGATCTACCTAAAACTCATCCCAAGGTTCGCCAATATGCCCGGCTTTCGTGGCGAAATTACGGCCATTATGTGGCGGATTTGTTTGATATTGCAAATCATCCGCCATCGTATTATTTCGACCACGCTATAAATTTTACCAACGACGAAACAAGCCCTGATAGGCGCGTGCTTGCAGCGCATGCATTGGGCAAAGGAGTTTTCGTTGCCACTGCGCATTTTGGCAATTGGGATATCGCGGGTACGCTGCTGGCAAAACTGCACCCGTTATACGCCATTGCCGAACAGATGCCCGATAAAAAAGTGAATGATTTAGTGCAGCAGCAGCGGAAAGATATGGGCATGCTGCTGATATTTACCGGTGGCGCGCTGCGCGAAATGCTGCGGTTGCTGCGCGCCGGCGAAATTATTGCCACACCCATCGATCGCCCAGTTCCGCCGAACGAAGGCATACCCGTTACATTTTTTAACCATACGGCTTATGTGCCGCGCGGTTTAGGCGCTATTGCCGCAAAAACCGGATCTGCCATAGTTTCGGGATACGTTTTTTATGTTACCCCAAATACCTATAAGGCCGAGGTTTTTGATCCAATATTCATTGAAAAATCGGGCAATGACCAGCAAGACGCAATAGACGCCACACAAGCAATGTACACCAGTTTGGAACAAGTTATTAAAGAAAATCCCACGCAATGGTATATGTTCCGCCAGTTTTGGCCGGAAAGTGAAATTACCCGGCATGAATCTGACGTACACACCAAAGAAAGTGAAGCAGCGCTGTGAATAAAACAAAATTATACTCCATAGGGTTTGCTTTGCTGCCCCGTATTCCCCGCAATGTACGATATGTTTTTGCTGCGGTGGTGGGATATATTATTTGGGCTATTTCGCCCGCATTGCGAAATAAGGTCCGCGCAAACCTTGCGCATATACCGGAATTGGCAAAACATCCGCAAAAATTAAACACCGCAACACGCAATGCATTTACGCAGCTGATGCTGAATTATGCAGATCTTTTTGCGCCGCTGGATTTAAATAATCCGGAGTTGGCGAAGCGATTTCCCATTTTAAACAAAGATGTTTTAGACACCGCATTAGCGGCGCAAAAAGGCGTTATTTTGGTAACATTTCACCATAGCGCGTTTGAGCAGGCAAAATATGCTTTACGGCAATTATGCGATTGCCCGATTGTCACCCCGGTGGAACCTTTTGCCCCGGCTGAAGCGTTCTTATTAGTAAATGGTGAACGCGCGCGAAGCGGTATCCAATTTTTGCCGTTTAACGATCCCGAAACGTTGCGCGCCATGCTGAAAACACTGCGCATCGGTGGAGCGGTTTTGCTGGCAATAGACCGCGACATTGGAGGAAACGGCATAGAAACTGAATTATTTAACGGCAAAGCCAATATTCCTGCCGGAGTCATCCATCTTGCGCGAACATCTGGGGCGCCGATTGTGCTGATGCGAGGATTGCGAAAAAACTTTTTTTCATATGAAGGAAGAATTGTTTCAGTCACCCAATCTGTAGCGCCGCAAACGAAAAGTCCCGAAGCGGTGCGTCAGGCATTGCAGCCTATTATTCAATGTATGGAAAAAGAAATTTCATTGGCGCCAGAGCAATGGGTTGCCGTTTTTGCAGATCATCTGTTTCAGGTGGATAGCCAATAGATCTGCAAAGCTGAACGGATAATCCTGAAATCGATAATATTGCGTTAAAATTGATACGTTATAGTTATATCGGCGCTTATTCGTTGCGTTATTGTAAAACATATTCGTGTTTATTGTTGCCAAAGCCGGAGCATTTATTGCATGATCAATGCATAGGCATGAGATGTACAGCGCCAGTCACAGTGGCCGCGGAATAAAAAAATCTTGCCGCGCCTTTAATGATGGGAAAGAACGGGCTGTTTTTAAGATGAAAATTGGATTAGTTTCTCCATATGATTGGAGTTATCCGGGTGGCGTAAAATCACATATTGAAAGGCTTGCCCAAGAAATGCGCGCCCGCGGACATACTGTACGTATTTTAACGGCAATTTCTGGTCCGGCCAATCAAGAAGTAGAATATGGTTTATATAAATTCGGCTGGGTAGCGCCACTACATATTAATGGTTCAGTTGCGCGAGTAAGCGTATCGCCGGATCTTCGCGGCGCGCTACGGCGTATATTACTGCAAGAGCGGTTTGATGTTGTGCATGTACATGAACCGTTCGCGTCTACACTATCCTTTGCGGCGGTGCGGATTGTAAATGAATATAAAACCGCTTCGGTGGCAACATTCCATGCGTCTACTACGCAAAAAGCTTCCGGCGCGCGGATGGCCTATGCTATGGCAAGCCCATTTTTGCAAAAAACATTCCATAAAATCGATAGTCTCATTGCCGTATCCGAAGCAGCGCGCGAACATATTGCCGCGCATTTTGATGGAGATTTCCATATTATACCCAATGGATTAAGTTTGCGTTGGTATGAAGAAAATGCCCATCCATTGGAAAAATATCGCGGCGATGCGCCAGTTATATTATTTTTAGCGCGGCTCGAGCCGCGAAAAGGGCTGCGCTATCTGCTGCAAGCTATTCCGCTGATTATACAAAGCGCGCGTATCCATAACCGGCCCATTCCGCGGATTGTTATTGTAGGGGATGGATCGCAGCTGCAGCAATATCAGCGCTATGTTGAAAAAAACGGCTGGGATAATGTGGAGTTCACCGGATATATAGAAGAGCAGCTAAAACCTGCGTATTACGCCAGCGCCGCAATATATTGCGCGCCAAACACCGGCAATGAAAGCCAAGGCTATACCCTTTTAGAAGCAATGGCCAGCGGCGCTGCTGTCGTAGCTTCAGATATCCCCGGATATCACTCTGTGATTACCGGTGAGGAATATGGTTTACTCACTCCGCCAAAAGATCACGAACGGCTGGCGTGGGCCATCAATGATTTGCTGGACCACCCCGAGAAACGCGCAAAAATTATTGCCAATGGGAAAGAGCGAGTAAAGGCTTTTGATTGGAATATCATAGCTACTACCATTGAAAATGTTTACCACGAAAGCATCGAACACAAGAAAGAACAGATAGCTCTGCGTAAATTGCTGATAGAACAAAAAAAAGAAGAAAATAAAATTGAGCCAAAGTTCCTGATTTCTCCGGCTATTATACCTTTAACGCAGACAACTGGGTGGAATATTTCCGCTTTTGATGAAAATGTTGTAGAATAAGAATGATCAAGATTGAGGGATAGCATGTTTGGCCCGAAAATACAAAAGCAGGCGCGTTCTTTCGCAGAAAAAATAATACGTCCCATTTCGCATTTAGGTATAACACCTAATATGGTTTCCGGAATAGGGATGCTGCTAAATGTTGTGGCGGCCATAGAACTTGCATTTGGTCCCCTGCGAATTGGCGGGGCGCTCATCTTGTTCGCCGGCGTTTTTGATATGTTTGACGGCGCAATGGCCCGTGTACAACAACAAACGTCGCTATTTGGCGCCTTTTTAGATTCAACGCTCGATCGTTATGCTGAAGGCGCAGTTTTACTAGGCGTGATTGTACATATCACACTTTTTGAACATGCAGGTTCATCTGCGTTGTTACTCATTATTCTAGCGTATTCCTCGGCGTTGCTATCGCTTATTGTAAGTTATACTCGCGCACGCGCCGAAGGGTTGGGTTTGGACTGTAAGGTCGGTCTGATGGAAAGGCCGGAACGAGTTCTTTTACTTGGGGCAGGTCTGCTTATAGGCGCAGATTCTTGGCTGGTTTGGGTTTTACTGGTTCTTGCCGCTGCCACAGCGTTTACCGGATTGCAGCGAATTGCACATGTGTATCGCCAGTCTGTAGGAAAACGCCCTTCCGGACAATAACTATATTACAGGTTTTTGGCCTGCTATTTGCAAATACGACTGAATAATAAGCTGGTTTTGCAGAAAACCAATGTTTCTGGCAGCATTGGCGCATATCGTTTCATTGTTACCGGTTTTTTTTGGGGAAACATACCTATTCAGATTTCTTTATTATGGATCAAACTCTTCTGCGGCGCTGCTACTACACAATAGCCTATTGAAGAGTATTGGGCATGGCGCGCAGGGATGAATCATCCGCACGCAAACCTAATACATAGTTTTAGGATGTAACTATATATTGCGGATTGCCGCAAATGCGCAAATATGCCGATTATTGGATATATCTGAATAACGCCTCTTTGCCGATGAAAATGTTCAGAACTATGATGATATGCAATTCTGTTGCAGTTCACTGATTTTTTTATATGTAACTTTCACACCTTTATTTCATTACAGCGTCGTTAATATTTGTCCGACGCTAGAAGGAGCGGAAGCGCTTACCCTTTTCTTTTGCCGCCCGCATTTGCTGTATTCGCTAAACGAACACGCGGCGCTAACCTTTTATTACGCGCTTCCAAATGATACAATTTATGCAAAATACCGATCTTTTTGCCACAGCGCAAGCTTCACAAGATCACGCACAAAACACCGACACCACTGCCACTGCTGCGCAACCCGAAGGTAAATCTCAGCAAGGTGGCCGCAACACAAAAAATAACGCAAAAAAACGCGCTGCGCAGGCAAAAACCTCAGCGGCGGAAGTTAATACACTTCCTGCACAGGATTCAACCTCGGCGCAAAACACAAACACCCCATCCAAAAAATCAAAACAACAGGTAAAAGGCGGCCACCCCGCAAAAAAAACACAACACCCCGCTGAACATCAGCAAACTGAAGTCCAACACTTCGCTGCAGATACTTCCACCGAAAAACTGCCGCAAGTAGAAGTAAATTATACAGCGCAAGTGACCGGTGTTCAGGAAAATTCCGACCGATCTTACACCATTTCTGTTCCGGAAACTATCGTGGTGCATGCGCCTGCCGCTGCAGAATCTTTGGCAGAGCCACAGCAAGAAAGAAAGCCCGGCCGCAACTATCGCTTTGATACACGCAGACCCAGCAGTTTTACAAACAGTTTCAGTTCTAACACCACCGCCGAAATTCGTCGGCTTGGTCCGCTGAAAACCATTTTGAACCGCACAGAAACTCCTTTGCAATTGGACACACCCGCCGTTAAAATTTCCGAAGAATCTCCGACGGATGAAGCAGAAGAAATTTTGCTTACCGCAGAAACTGCGGAGTTTGCCGAAACACAAGAGTTTACCGAAACACCGATTGAAATAATCGAAACTTCAACAGAAATTGAAGACGCCGAAATAGTCAGCGTTACCGAACAAACGCCTGCTGAAGAAATTACCGAGAACGACGAAACCAGCGCCGATGTCGATATCAAAGATCTCTCACTTCCCGAAGTTGAAGAAATCATCGTTACCGAAGAAGTCGCTGCTGTTGAGCCGCCCGCGCGATTTTGGGGACCCAAAAATAACACAGGTGGCCGTACATTTGGATCTGCGCGCAGACCTGCCGTTGTTGCGCCAGTCCCGGTAGAAGAAGTTGGTGAGGTAGAGGTAGATGTGGTAGAAATTAATGCGGAAACAGCGCCTATTGTTATTCCTTCTACACGAAACGATTCTGCCGCACAAGAAAATAATGCGCCATTGGTGAAAAACGGCAATGCAAACAATAACGGCAACAACAAACATAAAAAAGGCCGAAGCCGTACTGTTACCGGCACAGGAACACCGCGCGATACTGTTCAGACTGATGCGCAAGATTATATTCCGCTTCCACCGATAGTAACCGCGAACAAAACTATTGCCGTCTCTGATCCGGCTCCAGTGCATTCCGGGTCGCCATTCGGCGCGCCGGAACCCGCGTTTGCCCGTGGATTTGGCCCAACACCAAGGGGTGTAGCGTCGCAATATTTTACGCCGGCAACGCCGCGCAATAAAAGCGATCGCCCATTTGCAACCGATTCGTTTTCGCAATTGGCAACCGTTATAACAGACGCTTTTCAACAAAATATGGAGCGCATGATGACAGAGCAGCGCCGCAATACCAACCGCTCTACATTTACCATAGCTATGCCTTCTACCGAGCGGGTAGGTGTGTTTGTAGATGTAGCTAATTTGTTGTATTCCGCGCGCAGCATGCGTATTTCCGTAGATTTTGGTGAGCTGCTGCGGTTCTTAAAAGCCGATCGCAAATTAATCCGCGCGCAAGCATATTGTCCAACCAGCCCCGAACCCTACGCCGACCAGCAATTTTTGCAGGCAGTAAAAGGCTTGGGGTATCGTATTACTACGAAAGACTATAAAACGTTTTCCAGCGGCGCCAAAAAAGCCGATTTAGATTTGGATTTGTGCATGGATATTGTTCGCATGGTTGATTCACAGTCGGTAGACACTATTGTTTTGGTCAGCGGAGACAGCGATTTCTTGCCGCTGCTGGAATATTGCTCGGATAAAGGCGTGCGGGTTGAAGTTGCCGCATTTGATGAATCGACAGCAGCTATTTTACGGCAAAGCTGCGATGTGTTCATCAATTTGTCCTTGGTTGACGATATTCGCTTTTAATCAATACAGTTAGCAAATACTATAACGCATAATCCGGTGGCTGTAACAGCCGCCGGATTTTTTTGTGTCCAATTTGCGCATCTTAGCATAGTTTGCCGCCGCTTTAGTAAACCACAAAACACCATGCTTGCAGACCTAACTATTTTAGCGCGTCAACCGATAGTAAAAACATGGCAGCAATCGCGCCGGCGCCATCCATGCGTATCTGCAAATACAGCAGCAAACGCTGTTATAATATGCTATAAGTCTATATCCTATATCTCATATATAGGCGCTTTAGGAACCTGAGCCTAAAAGATGAACCGGGGGGGACATCCCCGGCCTTGTCAGGAGGTATGTTGCCACTTACTGCATGCGGTACGTAGCTCAGGTATATATGATATGGACGACATTCCGGCAAATACATGCTATAATATGTGCAATTGACTGATAAGTTGGTGCAGAAAAATGGACTCTCTTCAAGGAAAACAGCCAGTGGCAGGCGCTGATGACGCGCAAGTAGATCAGTTGGGTGAAATTGAGCACAGCGCCGGTGTGCGCGAAGTAGAAATGTACTCGCGAACCTATCGCACAATTTTACGTAGTTCCGGTGAAATTAGCTTAAAAACTTTAATACAGGCGCATTATAATATCGACTCGGTTTTACATCCGGATGCGCGCGCCAATCATCCCGATATGTCGGCGTTTCTTTATTGCGCATTGCGGCTGCCGCCCTCGGTATTGCGGTGCTCGCGCATTGTTTTCGGTCAATCGGAAGATATTTTCCGCAAACATAACCTGCCGGTAGACCAATGGGATCCCGTAACAGCGGCGGCGCGGCGGCGCAAATGGTTTTTTGACCGCAGGCACACATTAGCTGTATATGTGGCCAGTGAAAGCGATATTGATGACATGGTTCCCACATTGGTTGCGTTTCAAATTGAATGGAATAAATTTCATTGGCTTTTAAATATCGACCCCACCACCATGCAATTGCTTGAAAGCAGGGTAGACCGCAACTCACCGGTATTTCAAGAAGTAACAAAAATTCTGCGCGAACGGCTGAGAATCTCTGTAGAAGATTGGAAACGGCTGGAATTGGTATGGGGAGATTTATTGTGGGCTAATTTGCTGATTATGGGCCGCGACAAAAAAAATCTTACCCTGCGTATGCTGGGCGGTTCTTATGTCGATTTTGCGCGCACGGCGCGCCGTTGGTGGAATCCTATTCAAAAATTGATGAAAGATCTGCGTATTGAAAAACGTCCTGTATATTTTGTATCCAGCAACATGCACAGTTTAGCTAATTTGCTTGGCGGCTCTGTTGCCCGAAGGCAAGATGAGCTAACCCGCTTCGCGTTAAGCGCCGGCGATCCCTTTTTGGCAGAGGAATGCCGAAAGTTGAAGGAAGGAAGCTCACCCGGTAATTGGCAGAATTTTTTATATTATACTGCGCGAGATTATATGCGGTCTGGCGCAGGCCGCGATTTTGCGCGCGCTAAGCCGATAGAAGATCAGGAGCGGGGCATTTGGAATATTGGCTCGGAACATTTGGGGCTGGAAATAGACGCACAAGTTATTAATATGGAGCGGTTGCGTTCGGATGATTTGGATGAACGCATTCGCGTAGCCGGCATAGAACGCATAGCCGATTCACGCAGTGTAATTGTAAATATCGATTACCCATTGGGTATAGCTGCCTATCGTGTTCTGCGCGAACTGCTGGTAGATTTTGATGAGGTGCGCGGCGTGTATATTGTTGGCAAGGCCGCTACACTGAACGCCGGTATCGGTGACGTGCTTATTTCTAACGTTGTGCTGGATGAGCACAGCCACAATACCTACTGGATAGATAATTGCCTTAGCGCAAATGATATCAGTAAATATCTTGTTTTTGGGTCTGTGCTGGATAATCAGCGCGCGGTATCCAGCAAGGGAACATTTTTACAGAACCGCCAATATCTCGATTTCTATTATTCTTCCAACTATACTGTTATTGAGATGGAGGCTGGCCCATACCTTGGCGCTGTATTTGAAACACTGTATTCCACCCGCTACCCCAATCATGAGCACATCAATTTTGCGCGTATGCCATTTGATCTGGGTGTATTGCACTACGCTTCAGATACACCGTTTTCCCGCGGAAAAAATCTGGGAGCCGGCAGCCTATCTTACTATGGCGTCGATTCTACCTACGCCGCAACAGTGGCCATTGCGCGCCGCATTTTAGACACTGAAATGGCGCACGCAATCCGCGCTTCAGATACACCGGCTAATTCACCGCGCAGCGGTTTTTTAGATCCTAATTCTCCTGCCGCTACCGGATTAATCAAAGCATCGCGTATTGTCGGAAAGCCCGATGGGCAAGATAACCCATACACCATCAATGACGCCCAACGCAACCCTCCGATGTGACAACGTATGATGATTATGATACAATTTCTGGTATTCTATATTTTATTTTAACGAGGTCAAAGATGACTGCTGCAACTTCCTCGCCGTCCTCGCGCAAGCCCCGCCGCTGGCTGCGCATTTTGGGACTTTTCACTGCGCTTATTGTTCTTATTGTTGTGATTGCCGGCGCGGCAGGCTTATTTATCGTGCGAAGCGCGCTGCCTCAATTAAGCGGAACCATTCAGGCGCCGGGATTAAACTCGGCAGTAACTGTTATCAGGGACAGCAATGGTGTACCGCACATTCAGGCGCAAACAGACCACGACGCTTTTTTTGCGCAGGGGTATATCACTGCGCAAGATCGCTTGTGGCAGATGGAGTTTAACCGCCGGGTAGCCAGCGGAACGCTTTCAGAAGTATTAGGCTCGGCAACAATTGATGATGATAAATTTTTGCGCACACTAGAATTTACCCGCGCCGCGCAAGTTCAATTTAATAATCTCAGCCCAACCTTGGTTGGAGAATTGCAGGCGTATACCGATGGCGTAAATGCGTTTATCAATACACATAAAAATAATCTGCCGCTAGAATTCAGGATTTTAGGCTTCTCACCTAAACCATGGACACCAATCGATTCCATTAGTTATGGTTTGGTAGTGGCGCTTTCGCTGGATAACGCTTTTTATTACAAAATAGCGCGAATGGACGCCCTGACGCAAACGAACGCCGCGGCCGTTGCCCAACTCTTCCCGGGGTACCCTACTACCACACCAACATTAATTAATGGCACAGGCAGCAATGAAATTACACCGGGAACCAGTGAAACCAAATTTTCACCGCAAACGCCGCCAACTGCAGCGCTTGCTCTTACACCTGAACAGCAAATCGCCGCGAAAAATTTTCCTGTTTCCATAGCGGGAATTTTTTCGCAGATTCGTTCGTTCGTTGGCGCAAAGGGAGATGTAGGCAGCAATGACTGGGTGATCAGCGGCGCGCATACAACTACCGGCCTGCCGATTTTAGCCAACGATCCGCATTTAGGCATTAACTATCCGGCTATTTGGTATGAAATCGCTATAAAATCGCCATCATTCAATGAAATTGGGTTTTCATTCCCCGGTGTTCCCGGTGTGATTATCGGCCACAACGATCATATTGCGTGGGGCGTAACCGACGGGATGGTAGATGATACCGATTTATATATTGAGTCGTTGAGCGCGGATGGTACGCAATACCTATATAACGGAAAATATCTGCCTTTAACTGTATATCACGAAACCATTCAAGTTGCCGGCCAATCAAGCATTCCATTAACGGTAATGGAGACAAATCATGGCCCTATTCTTAATTCGGTTTATACACCGCTGCAAAAAAACACTACGATGTTATCGCTGATGTGGACTGCGTTGCAGCCGAATTATAGTTTTGGAGGCTTTTTCGAGATTGGCGCCGCACAAAATATTCAGCAATTTCAAGCTGCTTTACAAGATATTTCGATCAGCCAGAATTTTGTATTTGCTGATACATTAGGCAACATCGGTTACCGGCTTTCCGGAGAATTGCCGATTCGCCCGGCCGCTAACGATTTGCTTCCGGTAGATGGCACAACCAGCAAATATGATTGGACGGGGTATGTTCCGTTTGCGCAAATGCCGCACTTGTTGAATCCGCCTTCGGGAATAATTTTAACGGCGAATAACCAAATTGTTGCGCCGAATTACCCGTATTATGTCAGTGATTATTTTGATGAAGGCTATCGCGCGCTGCGCATAGAACAGCTTTTAACTGCACAGCCGCAATACAGTGTCAATGACATTGAAAAAATACAAAATGATATTACATCTATTCCGGCGCAAGAATTTACTCCATTTTTCGTTGGCGCCGCACAAAACGCATCCGGCAACGGCCCTGCTGTGGTGAAAAAATATTTGACTAATTGGAATGGCTACATGGATCGCTCCAGTATAGCAGCATCCATCTATGAGGTAACTGTATCCAACTTAATTCAAGATTTGGCGCAAAAAGCCCTGCACGGCGCAATATATAATGAGTGGATAAATAACCAGCAGCCGGTTACCCAAATGCAATTCGCCCTTAACCTTTTAGCAAATCCGCAGCCGCCATTTTTAGCTGACACAACGGCGCGCGACGCTTTAATTGTTCAGGCAGAAAACCAAACGTATGCATATCTGCAAAAAACATTCAGCACAACTGATACAACGCAATGGCAATGGGGCAATATGCATGTGGCAATTTTCTCAGATCCTTTAGCATCGGTACCTGCGTTGCGGCCGATATTCCCCTATCAGGTAGTAACCAGGCCATGTGACATTACCTGTGTAGATGTTGGCGGCGATGACGGTTTTACAACAAATGATTATACGCAGCACACTGTGCCATCTATGCGTATGATTGTTGACATGAGCAACTTGGATAATTCAGTATTTGTAACCACCACAGGTGAAAACGGGCAGTCATTCGGTGATTATAATTTCAATTTGCTTCCGCTTTGGAATAATGGCCAATATCAGCCGATGGATTTTACCCAAAGCGCTGTCAATAAATATGCCGCGCACACATTAACCCTTCAACCATAGCAGGTTGTTGCAGTAATTAGGCGCATTTATTTTGAATGGCAGGGAGAAAATTTTTTCCTTGCCATTTTTGTGTTTGGTGGGGATTATTAAACAAATTATGTATTGAGGACACCCCAAGCCCCGCGCAAGGGGTATCCGACCCTTACGAATTCCTTACTGTCGGTGGATCACCGGAGCAAAAGCGGTATATATGGTTTTTGCTACCCACTCAGACTGCTAAGCGCTAACTATAATCCCTCTTGTTTTTCCGATGAAAAGCCGGTAACACATAAATATATGTTTAAACTTGGCAAAACACTTTGTGTGTAGCATATACTAAAGCCAGAAAACACAATTGAGAGTGTTTCGCTCCGTCTGCCTGCTTACGAGCATAACAACCCAGATGAACAGATGAGGCGTGAAGCATAATTTCACATAGAAATTGGAGTTTATTGTGAGCAACAAATTTTTTATGACACCGGAAGGGAAAAAACTTATCACAGTTATTCCCGGAGACGGCATTGGCCCCGAAGTAGTTCGTTCCGCACAGAAAATTATTGAAGCAACAGGTGTTCCTATTGCTTGGGAAGAACGCGATGCCGGTGAAACCGTATTTAAACGCGGCCTTCCATCCGGTGTACCACCCGAGACTATTGAATCGATTGGCAAAACACGTGTTGTACTAAAGGGACCGTTAGGCACTCCTATTGGATATGGCGAAAAGAGCGCGAATGTTACACTGCGCAAATTATTTGAAACATATGGCAATATTCGCCCGGTGCGCGAAATGCCGGGTGTTGTTACCCCTTATACCGGCAGAAATATCGATTTGGTAGTTGTTCGTGAAAATGTCGAAGATTTATACGCCGGCATTGAGCATATGCAAACCCCCGGTGTTGCGCAAGCGCTAAAATTGATTTCGCGCAAAGGCTGCGAAAAAATTGTGCGCTTAGGTTTCGAGCTGGCCGTTGCGGAAGGCCGCACAAAAGTTCACTGCGCAACCAAATCGAATATCCTGAAATTTACCGAAGGCATGTTGAAGCGAACCTTTGAAGATATTGCGCCTGAATATCCTCAGATTGAATCACAGCATATCATTATCGATAACACATGCCACCAAATGGTGCGTAAACCTGAACAATTCGAGGTTATCATTACTTCAAATATGAACGGTGATATCCTTAGCGATCTTACTTCGGGCTTGATTGGCGGATTGGGCTTTGCTCCTTCAGCCAATATTGGCAGTGAAGTAGCGATTTTTGAAGCCGTTCATGGTTCTGCGCCGAAATATGCCGGAAAAAATACCATTAACCCCACTGCGCTGATTCTTTCAGCAGTACAGATGCTGCGTCACCTAGATGAATTTAAAGCTGCGGAAGATATCGAAAACGCTATTTTCTACACTCTTGAACAAGGCATTCGTACTCGGGATGTTTCGGGTGATGAAGGCGCTGTTTCTACTTCAGAGTATACCGATATCGTTATTGGCAACCTTGGCAAACGCTCGGAGAAATGGCAAGCGCGCAAATATGCTCCGATTAAAATTCACGAATTTTCTAAAGACCCGATTACCGTGCGCCCGCAAAGCCGCAGTGTTGCCGGTGTAGACGTGTTCGTAGAATCTGGCCAAACACCATACGAAATTGGCGAGGCGCTGAAAGAACTTACCGCTGCCTCCCCGGTTTATCTGAAAATGATCTCGAACCGCGGAACAAAGGTATATACCCAAACCGGCGCAATCACCGACAACATCGATCAATGGCGCTGCCGCTTTATGCTGCGCGACAGCAATTCATCGCTTACCAACGATCAGGTTGTGGCGTTGCTGCAGCTTGTTTCACAGAAATATAATTTTATGCAGATTGAAAAACTGCAAATGTTCGACGGAAAAGAAGGCTTTACCAAGGCGCAAGGTGAAGATTAGTTTGGCTAAGTTTTGATTTTGGCAGGCGCGCTGTTTCCAATTGCGCGCTTTGCCCGAATTTCTATGCCGGCGCAAGCCTTGCCTTTTCTGAGATACAATTATTTCAGATTCTGATAAGAAACGGAAACGAAATGATTGTATGTACATGCAGCGTATCTCTTTGTTAGATTTTCGCAACTATTCTGATATCAGCCTGGATCTTGGTCCGGGCTGCTTTATTTTAGCGGGAGATAATGCGCAGGGAAAATCAAATTTCTGCGAAGCTGCCGCCATGCTTAGCTCTATGCGATCGTTTCGCGCTTCATCCGAACGCGAGTTGATACGTTGGGGCAGCGCCGGGGGATTTGCTAAAATACAAGCTTCGTTTCAACGCGCGCAAGATTCATGCGGGGTTTCCATCGTAATCAGCGAAACCAAGCCGGCTATTTTGCCGCAATCTGCCGCCGTTCCTCTTGATGAACAACTTTCTGCTGGTTCGGCGCGCAAAAAAGTATGGTTGAATGACGCCCCCAAACGCGCATTGGATTGTGTTGGCGCAGTAAAAGTAATTTTGTTTGAGCCGGCCGATCTGGATATTGTATCCGGCGCGCCATCGATTCGCAGACATTTTTTGGATGTAACGCTTTGTTTGCAAAGCCGCAAATATTGCAAAAATCTCAGCCAATATCAGCGGATTCTTACCCAGCGGGCAGCTTTGTTGAAACGCATTCGTGAGGGAATGGATTCCGCCGGTTCGCTGACTTATTGGGATGAACAGTTGGCGCTTCACGCTTGCGCAATCACCGCGGAACGCGCCGCATTCGTGGCGCGCTGCCTGCCCTATGCAGAGGAATTTGGCTGGAAGATGGGTATTGCAGCGCTGAAACCGGAATATATTCCCTCATTTCTTGCGGAAGATACCGTGCATGGCAACCAGCTATTTTTAGAACAGCTGACGCGCCTGCGGAAACGTGAAATTGCGCAAGGAGTCAATTTATTGGGATCTCATCGGGATGATTTGATGTTTTTGAGCGAAACAATCTCCCTTGGTGTATATGGCTCACGCGGGCAGCAGCGTATTGCGGCGCTGGCGCTGAAACTGGCTGAATTGCGCGTGATGGAAGACATCGATGGTGATCGCCCGATTTTGGCGCTGGATGATGTTCTGAGTGAATTAGACACTACCCGGCGCAAAGCGCTGCTGAATCATGTAAAGAATTATACCCAAGTGTTTTTGGCTACTGCCGAGCCGGAGGCGCTGCCAGATGATTTTATTCAGTCAGCGGTCCGGCTGCGGGTTTCCCAAGGCAACATTCGGCAATGGTGACGCTTGCGCGCGTTCCTCCGGCGGCTTAATAGACTTAAAAAATAGGTAAAATATGATGGCGTTCATCAACTGAAATATCGCGCCAAGTTCAAAAGGCAGCTCTAAAACGCCGGTTTGAAACAATTCCCCTGCAAAAATAGGCGCAATGGCTGATGTTCCCTGCATGGGCAAATTTGAAAGCGCAGACGCCGCGCCGCGATCTTCCGAAGGTATGACTGACATGACAAATGATTGCCGTAATGGCAAGCCAACACGTTGTACCAGCATGCGTATAAGATAAATGGCTCCGGCAATAATAAAATTCGGCGCATATACCATAGGTACGAGTAGCACAGATTGTAGCACACGGGTAAATAGGATGGCGTGTGTTAATCCAAATTTTCGGGCAATTGGCCCCGCGCTGAGGTTAGACGCCATTGCCGCAATATTTACTATCGCAAACAACGCCCCGATTGCTCCCGGGCCAACCCCATAGCGCACATAAAACCAATAGGTAATAAATGGGCCAAAAAATCCAACCGCCAGCCCATTTAACGCATTTGTTACCCAAAGTTTAAGAATCATATTCCAAGATTCGCGCTGCAGCGCCAAAATTTTTCGATTCGCGCCGCCTGCTCTGGTCTCTGCAGTTTTTTTTCTGCCGGCAGGTGGTTGCGCTGTGATAAACAACGCTAATATTCCTGCAATGAATGCGAAAATACCTGCCCAGAAAAAAGTGATGCGATATGCGGTGTACACTGATATGGTGATATTCACTGCCTTTAGAATATGTGGCAGTGTATCCGGAAATGATGCGATGATTCCGCCGCCGAGTAAAGATCCCAGTGACGACGCAAAAGCGATTCGGCCAAATAAATCTGTGCGCCGCTGCGGCTTAACCGTATCGGTTAAATAAGCTTGCTCTACCGACTGATAGGGGCCGATAGCGCCGGCGCCTGCTCCGGCTCCTCTGCCGAATGAACCAAACGCCGCGCACGCAAATATTAATGGCACGGATCTGGTGAAGATGAAGATGAAAGCCGCCACTACCGCAAACATAGGTATAATGACGATGAATGGCTTCCGCCCGATTCTATCGGACCAAACACCGGCGATACTGGAAATAATTGCTGAGGTGATGGCGACTGCGGCAAATAAAACGCCGATTTTTGCCGCGCTGAATCCAATGATTGCCAAATAAATCGGCGTAATAACTCCGGCGGCGGCGCGCGCCGCACTCATAGAAACCCGCGCCCAAATTAACAGCTGCGCGTCGCGGCTAAGCCATTGTGGCCACAGCGCCGCTGCGCCTGCCTGAATGATATTTTTATGGCGGTGTGGTTCCGGCTCTGCGTTATTATGATCATCGACGGGTTCATTGTTGGTGTGTGATGATGATGATACTTTTTTCATGTTTAAACTATATCACAAATACAAAACGCAAACACGCTGCTTTGCTAATATTGCGCAAATTTCCTTATAATAAGTAACGATTAAAAAATTTGCGCTTAATTCATACACACATCCGTCGCAAAGGCGTATATTGCAGAAATTTGCTGGCGTTTGTGTTTGTATGGAAATTTTAACAGCGCTTCTATGGAGAAATAGAACAATGTCTGCACATATACAAGTAGCCGTAGGAGACACCGCACCGGATTTTACACTGCCCGATGCACAAGGCAAACAAGTAACCTTAAGCAGTTTTCAAGGCAAATCGTCTATCGTACTGTATTTTTATCCCAAAGATAATACCCCCGGCTGCACTACCGAAGCCTGTGCCTTCCGGGACAATTACGAGGTTTTTCAAACCGAAGGCGCAGAAGTAATTGGGGTTAGTTCTGATTCTGAGGAGTCGCATCAAGATTTTGCCGGTAAACAGCGTCTGCCGTTTATACTTTTAAGTGATAAAAATGGGGCAACACGCAAATTATTTGGTGTGCCGGCTTCTTTAGGGGTAATACCCGGCCGCGTGACATATGTCATTGATAAAAAAGGCGTGGTGCGGCATATTTTTAATTCGCAGACCAATCCTTTGAAACATATTGAAGAATCTTTGACAGTGCTGCGCAAAATCAATGCGGAATAAATTGATAATCCGTCATTGTGCGAATTTTTCAGTTTAAAAAAATCCTGCCGCCGCGGCGCGCTTCTTTCTGATGATCAATTGCGGCGGCAGAGCTTGTACACAAATTGTTTTACCCTGCAGTGTATTAATTATGATCTTTAATATTTTAATCAGGATGAAGACCAACATAGTGGAGTATCCCATAGTGCCTGTTGTTGAACAACCACCGCACGGTACCCATGAGGCAATGCAATCCGAAGGGACGACCCTTGCGGTTGCCCTTGCTTCCCGGCTACCAATATTGCTTTGGGAATATTGTTTAAAATATTAATTTTTTGGGGACACCCCAAACCCCGCGCAAGGGTCATCCGCCTCTTACGTATCCCTGGTTATGTACTTCGCACTATACCCCTACATACAGACTCGCAGATTGGTGACAATTGTAGTTTTGTATTTTCCTGCGCATATAATAATAACTGAATCTGCCGAAGATGATATGTGCATATAATATTTGCGCCTGTGTTGTTAACATTTCTTAACATGCGATTGTATGGTACAATTTGCATAAATGAATATTAATGTTTGATTGGCGCACAAAAGAGTTTTTGGACTTGAAGCATACAAATACTATGGACACAGCCGCGAAAGGGGAAATATATAAGCGTTATGACAAAAACTATTTTGCTTATTGATGATGATTTAGATTTGCTTCCCAGCATGATTACGCTTTTAGAAGAAATGAGCAATTATAAGGTGTTTGGCGCGAATAATGGCGCGCAAGGGCTGGAAATGGCGGTTGAAAAAAGACCCGATTGTATTGTGGTTGATGTAAAAATGCCGGAATTAGATGGCTATCAATTTGTGCGCGCTATGCGCGGTGATAACACCACTGCGTCTATCCCATTAGTTATATTAAGCGCATTAGCGCAAGATAAAAATAAATTTGTCGGGCTGCTTTCCGGCGCGGATTACTATTTAATAAAACCAGTTTCACCGCGCGATTTGCTGCAGACCGTTGATTCTGCCATGCAAGTGACAGAAGATGACCGAATACGGCGTATGCGCGAATTCAGTGAACAATAAAGGGGCGCCAATTATGGCAGAGATTGTTACAGCCCAGGAAAACCGGAAGGCAGTTTTGCAGGATAGCGCGCAAGAATTTTCTGCGGAAGCGTATGATAATCGCCGACGTGTGATTACTATGCAGACTATTCTGCTCCCTTCAATAGTCACCATCACAATTAGTATCTTTTTATTTATTGGGATGGCGCTTTCTACCTCGGGTATGCTGAAGATGACCAGTATCGGTGTTAGTGTTATTGTTACTGCGCTAGACGCGATGTTTATTGGTTTTTATATATTATCACGGCGTAATGTGACCCGATTTATCCCCGGATTTATTGTGGCCGCAATAACCGGAACTGTTATTTTAGTTGAAGTTTTGTCGCACGGCATGAACCATCATGAGTTAACACCATTTTCTATTGCGGCGCTGGCGGCCTTTAATATTGTTATTGTTATTGCCGGTATTATTGCTGATTCATCGATACTTATAATTGTAACGCTCGTGGCAACCACGTATGATTTTTATATGATTTTTCGGCAAATTGCAGTTCATTCCGAAAATCAGATTTATTTTACCGCGGTATTAACACTGATAATTATTCAAATTGCGGTATTTTTAATGATGATACTAATGCGGATAAGTAACCGCAGGCTGCTGCAAGAATTAAGCAGCGCCAAATTGGTTAGCGAACAAACGCAGAAATTGGATGAAATGAAGAACCTGTTTATTACATCCATCAACCATGAAATGCGCAATCCAATTATGGCAATGATGAACTATATCGAAATTCTCAATACAAAACATAACGATATGTCTCCGGAGAAACGCGCTTCGATACTGAATCAGCTGCAAAGCGCAGGAAATAGAGTTTCGCGTTTAATTGCCTCTATTTTAGCGGTGCGCAGTGTAGACGCCGAAAATCAGGATATTGATTTGCAAGTAATACCTGTGCTGCCTGTAGTAACAAATTGTATGAATTTGATTGATCCGGCGGACTATAAAGATAAGCGCCGGGAAATATTTATTAACATTGAAAATTCAACAACGGTTAAGTGCGATCAGGTTATGCTGGAGCAAATTTTAACTAATGTTATTTCCAACGCCATGAAATATTCTCCTGCCGGATCTCCGCTTTCCATAGCGGCACAGTCATTAGAGCCGCAGCGAGCAAGCCGTACCCGCAAAAAAAATGAGGCAATTTTAAAAACGCCGATGCTGGAATTAACGATACGCGACTGGGGGCTGGGGGTTCCGGCAACGGAGCAATCGCTTTTATTCCAAAAATTCAGCCGGCTGCCGCGTGATTTAGCTTCTACCACTTCAGGTAACGGGCTTGGGTTATATACCTGCAAAACGCTGGCGGAACGTATGGGTGGCAGTATCGTTTTAACCAGCAGCGGCATACCGGGGGACGGATCTAAGGTAACCATACTGTTGCCAATGCCGGAATAGCGTGGATATGCTAAAATAGCAAAAGTAACGGATGTCATAGGACTTCTCAGCGGTATATTCTATTGAATATGCCGCTTCATCATATAATGAGTACAGGTTTCTTAATTGGATTAGATGAAAGAGTCATATGATGTGATGCGTAATCAGCAGCAAAACAGTTGTTTGCGCATAAATTTTGAAACGAGGCACGGCGCATGTTTCAGTTGTTAGTTGTTCCATCGGCGTTTCTGTTAAGTTTTTTACTCTGTGGTTTAGCGCTAAAAATTGCTCCAAAATTTCACAGCGGTGAACGAAAAGAAGGGGTTTTTAGCGCAGGGCAATCTTTGCACGATCACCCTAAAAATTCAAGTCAGGTAAAAAACCAAGCTGCGATAGAAACGAAGGAGTTGCCGTTAATTGGGTCATATGGCTTAATACCGGGAACGATAATTGCGGTTGCTGTGCTAGGGTATTTTCTGCAATTTTCATTGGAAGACTGGATACAATCTGGAATTATTGCCGGAGGATTTATTGGCTTTTGGCTGGTGGGTTTGCTGGATGACTGGAAAAAGGTTCGTTTTGGAGAAGGGATACGCGAACGAACAAAGTTTATTGGTGTAGCTTTTGTGTCATTGGCGTTTGGCGGATCGGAGTTATATTTTATACCTAACAGCCGCATTGCCTATTCTCCTTATATTGATATACCCGGCATGGGGTCACTTTTCCATCGAACAGAATTTGTGTGGCCAATCTTTTTTATGCTGCTGATATTTGGGGTATTATCAACGACTTCACTCGCGGTCGATTTCAGTGATGGTTTGGATGGTCTAGCTGGGGGATTGATGTTTCCTGCGGCGATAGCGTATGCCATTATAACGATAAATTATCAGTTAGCGCAATATAATCCAATTATTTTATTTTCGTTGGCAATGGCGGGTGGTGTGTTGGGATATCTGCCATGGAATTGGCCATCTGCATGGAATGGCCGCAATACAGCAAAGCGCCGCGCCAAAATGATTATGGGCGATAGCGGATCTTTGGCGTTGGGCGGACTTTTAGCGATGATAGCTATTGTAGATCGCCAAGAATTATTGCTGCTGTTTATTGGTGGCGCTTTTGTGCTGGAAGGGATGTCGGCGGTAGTACAGGGCCGATTTTTAGTTAAGTTTTATCGGCGCTTCTTAAAAGTGGAACGATTTAGTGATTTGAACATGTGGTTTCCGCACACGGAATTTCCGTTGCCATTTTTAGCGACACCGTTGCATCATCATTTTGATTTACTGGGTTGGGATAGACGCCGGTTGGTATATAGCGCATGGCTCATCGGGGCTAGTATGGCAACGATTGGTGTATTATCGGTTATTGCGCCGTTTACGTGGGAGCGATATTTTTTAAGAATTTTGATAGTATTTATTGCAATTGGGTTATGGCAAATGGGTGGTATGACGCGAAAATATTTTATTGGCGTTGTTCCATCGGTGCATGGCAATGCGAATTTGGCGCTTTTTTATGGTTTTCCCTATAAGTTATTTAACAAACCCTTGTATGCGTTGGTGGAAAAATTAGAGGTTACAACGGGCAGCATTGCTTCTCCACCGGAAAGAGATATGCTTTGGAGCAGAATGAATGTGTATGATGCGCGCGCGGCGCTGGGATTTTTCTGTTATCGTGCGGGATATTATGCGCTTGCGCGCGAGGAATGGGAGCGTATTCCAAAACGGAACCTTGAGGTGCGGCCGCAAATAAAACAATTGCTCAGCGAGGCGCGGCGCCGATTGACTGCGGAAGATTTTACGGAAGATTGGCTGCCAGATGGTTCGCTGGAATCTGCAGTGGGCGCCGAACCTTCCCCGGCAGATACGTTTCCAATGATGCGCATACCGCCTAATTTTCGCACAAAACCCAAATTAGGCAGTGATGCGGAAGATACGATGCGCGCGCAAGATATTATATCTTTGCCATCTACGGAAGACGCATAATAGGAAAGTTAGGATAATGGCAGAGAAATGAATTATAGCGCGGCACATAGTCACTGTAGTGGCGCGATGTTGTTGGCGCGGCCATAAAACGAACACCACATGATAATGATCTTTCACAATTAAAGAGGCAAGATATACTGTGATATACTAGGGCGACCGCAATGGTCGCCCCTACCGGATTGCATGACCTAATGTGTGCCGCGAGGTGGGTGGTATTATTGTTTCAATTGATGTTTTTTTGTAACATGTCCCTCAATAAATTTTCAACCTATTTCAAAATCCTTTGATTTTGAAATCTAACAAACTTGAGCGCCCCATACAATCATTCATTGATTACCTTATATTGTCTCATGCAAAACAAAAACATTATAAAGAAAGCTTAAAAAAACAAAAAAACTGAAAACAGCTGTAATACTCCATAATATCATTCCATGCATATAGTATGAAGTTGGCTGTATCCCCGTTCGGCGGACGGCGCGCAAACGGAGGATTTTGACTATGGAAAGTAGACATGTTAAACCTACTGATGAAATAATAACAATAGAAGATACAAAAAAATATGTGTGTTCCAATTGCGATTGCGTGGCAATGAAATAAACGTTTTGCAAATTCATAATGACAACCCTTTCTTAATGTAAATGCTAATCGTTGTTTGAATAAGAGTCTTTGCTCACTGTAATGCTCAAAGACTCCCAATTTCAGATAGGCGAGAATATCTTTAACAAGCCGGCGCCCATGATATACTAGGGCGACCGCAATGGTCGCCCCTACCGGATTGCATGACCTAATGTGTGCCGCGAGGTGGGTGGTATTATTGTTTCAATTGATGTTTTTTTTGGTAACATGTCCCTCTATGCCTATCTTGTCAATACCATGAAGTAGTTACAGTTTAGAGATTATTTCGTCAAAAGGCTAAAAGATGGCTTATACCCACAGTTTTCCTTTCCATAAGACGGCAAAATACCATATAATATAACAAAACATGAGTATTAAGAGTATCAGACTTTTCAATAATCCGAGCCAGGACGGTATCGCAAAAAGAACGACAAGAAGAACTATTGATATCAAAATATCAGCCATATTCACATTTGCTCGAAAGTGAGTATCTAGGATCTTTTTATTTTTCATAGCAATGCAAGTTGACCCTGCTGCTGCCATAAGGATCCACAAAAAAATCGCCTTATTGGCAGTTCCAAAAGTTGCATATCCAAAGATCCCTCCATATAAAAAAATATATGCCCAAAAAGATAAAGATCTAATGATTTTTATTGATTCAGTCATGATGCCTCTCCTCTCTCGTCGAATGAAATATAAATTTATTGCCGCTTCTTCTCTTCACTAAATACAAAATTTTTGTGATGCTACCTTATGATACACGATCATAAGGTAGCATCTTTGCAAGTATCCCAGCTCTTAATTACAACCACACCAGAGACCTGATGTAAAGTTCGGAAATGGAGTCCACTTGACACCGATATAGATACCCTCGCCTAACCATCCCGCTTGTAGCACAAGATAGACTAGGTAGGAAAGTCCTGATCCTCCAAGAATGCCTAATACTATGCCTATTACAGTACCAACAGGTCCTCCAAAAAGAGTTGCAATTGCTGTAAAAGCGGCATCTAGTGCCTCTGGTCCAATGGTCGCGGCTGATATCAAAAATGCATACAAATCAGAATCGGTAAAGTACAGTACAGTCCCATTGACATTTAATTCGGGACTTATAGCAGTATCAGACATCTTATTAGATAATATACTGATTGCTGACCTATGTTGTTGACTAAATAACAACATAGATTGAATTATATTAACATCCGAATTAAGCAGATGATACAGAGTTATTATTTTTGCAAGAGGATCTTTTAAAGTTAATTGTCCGTTATGCAATCCAAATTCACGAAGTAGACCACTCTTTGCTAATTTTTGCATGAAATGCGATGATTGGTTTGATAAATTCGACGGATTTACTACCAGGATTTGACTCGGTGTCAAGGAAGATGATACAAGGGTTTGTGTTACCCCAGTTGTATACTTAACCGTTGTTGCTTCAACTTTTTGCAACTGCGATGGGGTTTGCATTTTATATTTGCTTTGCGGCTGCGTAAATGCCGTGCTAAACAGTAATACGACTGGCATTACCAAAAGGAGGATAAGAGTTTGCAATTGTTTTAAGCGAAGACCCAAATTTTGCATTTGATTCTTGGGGGGAGGGAGTTAAATGTGCAATCTTTCGCATAGTAATTCTCCTATTATCAATGATATATATAGGGTATTCAAAAATTTTTTATCATAAAATTTGCAGAAATATTTTCACATTTCTGTTGATAAAATCAGTGAAAACCCATAGTTAGCAGTATACACAATATTGATCAAATAGTCAAGACTCTAAAAAATAAGGGAGTGGACATATCCTTATACATAGCTGTGAAAAAAACAAGGATACGTAAGGGGCGGTAGCCCCTTGCGCGGGGTTTGGGGTGTCCCCAAATACATTTTTTATATAAAATGAAACCCTGCACGGTACACCTGAGGCGATGCAATCCGGTAGTGACGCCCTTTGCTGCCTGACTATCAATGCCGCGCGGTAACTTTTGCTTTATAGATGCCTTGTCAAAACCCCCCGAGTAGTTACTAAAATACCGTTCCCGCCTGAGTAGTTTTATTCTTTGTATTTTATTTTATACATTTTAATATCACGGCAATATAATGTAAATATTTCCTCTTCATCATCACTAACATGATATCTTTGATTTTCTCTGTGCCAAGATGAGATATCTGTAATTTCAAGCCAATTTTGATGTTGGCCATTCATATCTTTCATACGCAAATCCACTACATCGAAGCACTGTATATTTAACAAATGTCTTTTTTGTGATTTATCAGCCATCACAATGGATACGAAGGTTTGCAAACCCGCTTTCTCGTGTAAAGTTCTTTTAACAGTAAATCTTTTAAGGAATGTATATTTCCTTAATTCAAAATCTGATGTTTCATTCAGCATTTAAAACATCTCATTTACGTTCTGCAAATTTGCTTATATTTGTTACTATTATCATTATTATAATCATTTTGGGAGTACAATGCGCCGCTTTCTTTGGCGCAGATTTGCCATACATGGTTAATTTGCCTCAAAAAAAGGTATATTGGTCCGATACATCTAAGTCTAGTATGTTTCCCCTAAAATTTTTTATAATCTAAGTGATATTTCTCGCTATCAGGATATTTGTGATAACCCAAATTTTCAAAGTTTTACGCCTGCGTGAATCTTTGTTTATCAGTTAGCCGAGAGTTTACTATTCAATAACTAATTCAAAGGTACAGATATGCTTCAGAATCCCCAACAGCAACATCCTCACTTGTTTTCTCCCTTTACCATTCGTTCGGTTACGCTGCGCAATCGCATTATGGTATCGCCCATGTGCCAATATAGCAGCGAAAATGGCTTTGTCAATGATTGGCATTTAGTGCACCTTGGCGCATTTGCCACCGGCGGCGCAGCAATTGTCATGACGGAAGCAACAGCCGTAGAGGCTCGCGGCCGTATTTCACCGGCAGATATTGGTATTTGGCATGATGATTTTATTCCGGGCTTGCAGCAAATAACCCGATTTATAACAGAACATGGCGCCGCGCCGGCAATTCAATTGGCGCACGCAGGGCGCAAAGCCGGGGTTGCATCTCCATGGAAGGGCGGTAAATTGGCAAGCGCTGCGGAAGGCGGCTGGCCGGATGCAATTATTGGCCCCAGCGCTTTGGCGTTTCATGACGGCTATGCAACGCCAAACGCAATGACTGCGGAAGATTGCGCCGATGTGATACAAGCTTTTGTACAAGCAGCACAGCGGGCAGTTGCCGCCGGATTTACTATTCTTGAAATCCACGCCGCACATGGATATTTGCTGCATCAATTTTTATCTCCCGCCGCTAACCACCGCACAGACGCTTTCGGTGGTGATTTGCACGGTCGCGCCAAATTGCTGCTGGATACAACTGCCGCTGTGCGCAGCGCTGTAGGTGAAGATGTTCCCATATTTGTGCGTATTAGCGCTACAGATTGGCTGCCAACCGGTGAAGGCTTTGATATTGATGAAGCTGTAAAAGTAAGCGGCATGCTGCGCAAAGTTGGAGCTGATGTTATAGATGTTTCCAGCGGAGGGCTATCTCCACGCCAGCAAATACAAGATGGCCCGGGGTACCAAGTTCCGTTTGCGTCAAACATAAAACAGCACGCCGAAATTCCCGTTGCCGCAGTCGGCCGCATTACTGATCCCGAACAGGCGAACGAAATTATTACATCCGGAAAAGCAGATTTTGTTGCAATGGCGCGTGAACTTTTGCGCAACCCCCATTGGCCGTTGCTCGCCGCGCATGAATTGGGTTGGGATAGCGCCGTTTGGCCAAATCAATATCTGCGCGCGAAACCAACTCGAATCAAATAATTTTCAGCAGCAATACAGGCGTATGCGCTTTAATCATATTGCGCAGTACCCCATGAAACCAGTTTTAAATGGCGGTCACTATGGCCGCCATGTTATTGCATAACGAGGTTTTTGCAGATTATTTCACCGCTGCTGCTTTTTTCAAAAATTGCGCGCCAAAAAACAATCCCGCTTCTACCGTCAAAATTCCTGCAAGCATACTGCCCGCAAGATATAATGCGCTTAGGGAGGCTTTTCCGGCAAGGGCAAGGTTTACAACACCCAGCGCATAACTGCTGAATGTGGTGTATGCCCCTATAAAACCAACACCCACAGTCAGCCAAAGTAATTCATGTTTGCGGCTGTTTATATCTCTGTATCCCGCTAAAGCTCCCAGCAGAAAAGATCCCGAAATGTTAATGAACAGAATATCCCATGGGAAACCATGATCAAATGGCAGAATGAGCAGCGAAACACCTACGCGCACCAATGCACCGGCAAATCCTCCGGCCAGCACTAAACCTATTTCTAATCCCAATAATTTTATACCGGCGGATGGGGTTGTATTGGCGGATTTTATCTGTGATTTTATAGGCGCATTCATCTTATATCACCCTCCCCAGGAGCAGACCGGCATAGGCAAAAAGCGGCCCTAAAACTGCGCTGAGCATAATATATAAAGTTATGCGTCTACGTGAACCTGCGGTACGCAATGCGGAAATTTCAAGCATAAATGTGCTGAATGTGGTGTATCCGCCAATGAAACCAAGAATAACCGGCGCATGCCAACTGGCGTATTGATGGAAACGGATGAATAGCGTGGAAACAATTCCAATAAGCAGCGCGCCGGTTACGTTGATAAATAATGTGCCCGCCGGAAAAAAATTCCCAAAACGCTGGCGGCTGATTTGCGATACGGTATGACGGCTGCCTGCTCCAAAAGCGCCAGCAAGTCCCGTCCACATTGCTTTAAAAAGCAACGCAAAAGAAAAAATCATAGAAATATTTTCCCTGAACTTGAAATATATTGAAATGATATACGAGCAGGGACCATCAGCTTGAGGAAAAGCAGTTTAACGGAACAGCGCTAACAACGATGTGCGTATTCCGCTGGCGGGACCCATCACCAAAGAAGTAAAAAGACTTTGCAGTAACAGCAATGAAACGCTTAGCCTTTACAAAAAATATTCTAGCATATATAAGCAGCATTCTTCAAGTTTTGGTATGCTTTGCAACAAATGTTTTTGGCGTGTTCATCGTAAAATGGCAACCAGATAACAAAGATATATGTAACATTCTTTGTAGTGGCAGTATCCCATATAAAAGAACGCTTTTCAGCAGTGTTTTTGGCCTGCGTTGAGAATATTGCGCAAACAACCGAATAAATAAGATAGATTTGAAATATATAAGGAGCAAACCAGCTATGAGTGAAGTAACGCACAATATGGTTCCGCAATCTGCGCCGGTTCCGGTTAAACCGCTGATGCGCGGCTGGCTGCATGCTGCCGCGGCAGTTTTTGCGGTGATTTTAACCGTTGTTATGATTATTCGCAGCGCCGGCAGCGTTCCCAAAGCTGTAAGTGTGGCGATTTTTGGCGCATCACTCATTGAACTCTACACAGTGAGCGCTGTATACCATCTTGGCCCATGGCAGCCGGGGGTAAAAAAAATACTGCGCAGTATCGATCACAGCAATATTTTTATTGTCATTGCCGGAACATACACACCATTGTGTGTTAATATTTTAAGCGGTGTGAGCAGAATCGCGCTGCTTTCTGTAATTTGGGGAGTAGCTGCGGTGGGTATTGTATTGGCAATCTTTACCTCTAAAGTGCCGCGGTGGATTCATCCGATTTTGTATGTGGTTATGGGGTGGATTGCGGTGTTTGCTATGCCAGAATTTTTAGCGGCGGCGTCATGGACGCTGTTGATTCTGCTTATTACCGGCGGCGCTTTATATACTGTTGGCGCATTGGTGTATAGTTTCAAGTGGCCAAATCCGTTTCCCAAAGTATTCGGATATCACGAAGTATTTCACTTTTTTACAATCGCAGGCGGCGGTGTGATGGCAGTAGCCATTTGGATATTTGCCATTGCGCGCCCGTAGCAAACATACGTGCGTTGTTAGCTCTGTTCGACATGTTTTGCTATAACATAGTAGATTGGTTTATTTGGATCATCCGGAAAAATTTGCCGGATGATTTTTTTTGCAAGGAGGCGCTGCAACGCCGCTTCCAATTCTTCCTTGGTTCCCGCCTTACTGCATTTTCGCAAAATCATCGGCAAGGTAATCGGCTGATCATAGGTAATGGCTAGCAGCGCGGATCTACCGGCGAGCGTTTCCCCAATTTCTTCTTGTTTAGCAGATTTTTCGGCGTCTGGCGGCAACAAAAGGCTAAGAGGAATCTCCAGCGCGCGCGCAATAATTTCCAAATTGGCTAAACTTGGGTTATCGCCGCCGGCTTCATTGCGTTCTAATCGCGATATATATCCGATGGAAAGCCCCGTTATTTCAGCAAGATTTTTCAGCAGCAAACCGCGCGCTTGGCGCATCTCGCGGATAACGGGACCGGGACCGGCCCAAGGAGTTTCTCGTAATGCATGGATCAGTGCGCGAACGGAATCATTCACCGGTAAAGTCCCAAATTGCCCCTTTTCTGGAGAAAACATGCCCGCATGCAGTACACTGTGCGGTGTCGTTGCTCCAATTAAGCTCTGCGTGGCAAAGTGGGCACTGCACAATGGCGGATAAAGTTTTCCATGGTTCGTCTAACGTTGAAATTTCCGGGTAATTGCGTGTTTCTTCCTGTCGAGTAAGCTGCAAAAACTGACTTGGCCCCCACCATCCGCGGCCGATGCGCTGCGCGAGTGCATCCATACTATAAATAAATGGCTGCGCGGCCGGGCGCAATGCGCTTGGCGTAGCTTTTTCCCATCTGCGGAAATTAGACATGCTGGCGGTTAACTGAGATTGCCAACCGAGTTTCTTGCACTCTGCGCGAATGGCGCTTAAGTTGAAATTGTAAAATGGCTCATCCTCTGTGCCAACAAGATGCGGGTTCGGCGATTTCAATTCAGGATCTCCCCCATGCAGGGCGGCTTTCGCTTTAGCAAAAAGATGATTTTTGATGGGCACATCTAAAATCCAGCGATTCGCCAGTATACGGCTCATTTCTGAAAGCGCTTCATCAATTTTAGCAAGATGATGAATAACGCGCACTGTGGCCCCTGCGGTGAATGCAGCGTCTTTAAACGGCGCTTTATATAGATTGCCGCGAATCAAATACAGTTTATCATTTGGGCCATCGGGTAATAGCGTTGCTTCGGCGTTTGTAAGATTGGTCCAAGAATAGTCAATCAATACCACATGGCGCGCAAATGGAAAATAAATCGGCGCATTGCGCCCAAAACCGCCGCCAAGATCGGCAAACCAATTCATTGGCTGATATTTTTTTAAGATCGAACGCAGTAATTTTGCTTCAACTCGGTTTTCGTAGTCACGATCTTTCCAGAAATTCCGATAGTCATAACCGTTTGCGTCGTAATTAATCACTCGCGGCCCAGATTGTGCAGCGCCCATTGCCGAAAAATCTCCTCACAAATAAATCAGTGCTTTGGAATAATTATAACGCACATCTTGCAGAAAATCAGCTAAAATAGCGCAAACGGGCGCTTGTTGGCGATGAATTCACTGCACGGCGCATTGTTGCAAGCAAAAATTTTCGAACGAAAATAAAAAGTAACTGTTATATTGACATGAATTCTGCGTACTTTATAATGAAAGAATATAACACTACCTTTTCTTTGGTTGGTTAAATTGATCTGTATAATGAAAGTACGATCTTAAAACCTGTTAATGTACTGCGCGCTCCGCAACATTGTTCGCAGATCTGCCGCCACGTAAACACAAATGCATCTTATATGCGCTGTGTTTAGCCGTGAGTGCGGAAGATTTTGCCAGCGGGGCAGCGTGCCGGCTTACCCCATGGAACCCCTGTGTTATGCTTGGGGAGTAGTTATTAAATGAAGCATAGTGTGTGAAGCGATTTCACACCGGAGGATATGATGGAGATGAAGACTCCCCCCAGGCCAAGTTATTTTGGTTTGCAGGTTACCGTTATTATCGCGTTTACTACCATATTAATTTTAACCGTAACAATAGTTTTTTCGGGGGTTATCGTAGCCGCTTCACCAGAGAGCGCGAATTTAGTGCCAACAGTTACATCTACACCCACATTAACTCCAACACCCACCTTTGATCCTGCACTGAATGCGCCTCTGCCGGATCACCGACTGATTTTATTTTATGGCATTCCGGGGGCGCCAACTGTTGGTCCGGCTTATGCCCCTACACAGCAATTATTAACTCAAATGCAGCAATACGCCAAATTATGGAATGCGGCGGATCCTTCAAAACCGGTGATGCTTGGCCTGGATTTGGTTGTTGATGTGGCAGATGCTTTTCCCGGACCAAATGGCACCTATAGTCATTTGGTGGATTCGGGAACTATCCAATCGTTTATTGATTTTTGCGGCCAAAATAATTTGCTGTTATTTTTAGATCTACAGTTCGGCCGCAGCCCGGTAAAAACCATTGTTACACAGATGGAGCCATATTTAGAGAGATATCCATTTGTAAGTATCGCCATAGATACCGAGTTTCATTTCCCTCCGAATTATGGTGTGCCGGATTATGACTTGGGCTGGGTAGACGCCAGTGATATTAATTGGACGATTCAAACGCTGCATACTATCGTTGCGCAATATCATGTGCCGCGCAAGGTGTTAATTGTGCATCAATGGAATCCAGCCGTTATCACCAATAAAAATAAAATTATCACTGATCCATATGTGTCGCTGGTTTTGCACTCGGATGGATTTGGTACCCCGCAAGAAAAACTTGCAGACTATCAGTTATTTGTAACACAGCAATTAATTCAATACGGCGGATTAAAATTATTTTTTAACTTGGATACCGTTCTGCTTACACCGCAGCAAGTGCTCAGCGAATACACGCCTGCGCCGCTGGTGATATCGTATCAATGACAAATCTGCTGTTTTCTGTTAGCTGTCGGTAAAGGGCAAGCATCTTGAAGCTGATATTCTGCCAGCTATATTCGGCAATACTGGATCGCGCGTTGTTTCTTGTGCGCTGCATATTCGCAGGATTTTCCAGCAAATTTGCTATTTGCTCGGCAAAAGTGACGGCGTTTCGCTGCTCTGCTAGTGCACCGTTTACTCCATGCCGAATAAACGATGGCAATCCGCCAACACGGAATGCAACTACCGGCGTTCCGGAGGCCAGCGCTTCGATAGCCGCTAATCCAAAACTTTCATAATATGAAGCAACCAAAAATAGATCGCCCGCATGGTAATAGCGCGTCATCACATCGTGCGGCTGTGCGTCGATAAATCTGGTTGTTGAGGCTATGCCTAACTCTTGCGCTGCTTGCGTTAATCGTGATCTTTCGGGATCTTCTGGATGCCCGCCAATAAGCAGCAGATTGACGCAGCGCGGCAGTTTGGCGGCTGCTTGAATTGCTAAATCGGCGCCTTTTAAGGGATCGAGTCTGCCAACAAACAGCAAAGTGGGAATATCATCTAATTGCAGTCTCTGTAAAATAGCGGCCTTATCTTCCTCGCGATTGCGATCGTAAAATTTCCGCATATCAACGCCGCAAGGGATTATATGCAATGTGTGTTCCGGCGCATGATAGTGAAATTTTAGGTGATGATATTCATCGGGCGCGGCGGCAATAATGGCGTTTGCGGTGTGAATCAGTTCTTTTTCGGTTTGTTTCCGCAAAGCGGTTTCGTGCTCTTCCGGCCGGTGCATCAGTTTAATATCTGCCAGTGTGTGGAACATTACTATATGCGGCGCGCCCCAGCGCATTGCCAGCAGTTGCCCCGCCGCGGCAGATTGCCAGTAGTGGCTGTGAATTATATGATAATCTCTGCGGTGCGAAACAGCAAAACAGTTAACGCCATCGGCAAATTGCTCTAAATATTGGGGTAAAAGATTTTTGTGAAGATTTTCTATCGGTCCGGCGGGAATATGTATAACGCGCACTCGCGTGCTTAGTGAAATAACTTGCGGTAGCATGGGATCGGTCCAGCGAGTAAAAATATCAACGGAAACACCCATCAAACCTAAATGGCAGGCTAATTCGCGAACGTAAACGTTCATTCCTCCGGCGTCGCGGCTTTTGCCTATTTGGGCAAGCGGGGAAGTGTGGTAACACAGCATTGCAATACGCATATCCTGTGCGTTGGTACTGGCACAGATTTTCGGCCATCGGCCTTCATTGCTTTTCAGTTGACCGGGAACAGTTCCGGATAGTAAGGCTGTCATGGATACATCCTGTTCATAAAACATTCAATTTCAGTTATCATATTATCGGCGCGCTATTTTTCTTGGTTTGGTATTGCTTGGCGCTCAAATAACCGATAACTGATGGTATCAGTATATAAATGTGACTCATATTACTATACCAAAGAAAGTATTAAATGGACCACTTTATGACAAAGGTTAATCACCCTGCCATAAAAACCGGGATACGTAATGGGCGGCCAACCCTTGCGCGAAGATTGGATTGTCTCCAAAATCTCTTTTATGAAAATCTTTCACAGGGCAATCAATATTGCCCTGTGGTAGGGGCGACCGCAAGGGTCGCCCCTACCGGATTGCATTGCCTCAATGTGTACCGTGCGGCGTATGCTCTAAAACAAACGATTTGCGGCGGCGCTTGTGCTTCGGAGCGATGTAGGCGCCAAGGTGGCCACAAAACGAACACCACACGATGAATCGTGTGGCTTGTTTCCCCACCTCCACCCATGTGTACCGTGCAGTGTTTGTTCAACAACATGCGCTATGGGTCACTGGATTTACTCCGCTATATTGGTCTTCATCCTGATAAAAATATCAAAAATCATCTGCCCATTATAAATACCTGCAAAATTGTTAACTGGCCGGACAATAAAAGAGCATTTTGGGATCTCTCCCAAAATGCTCTTTCGTATATTCAGCGCTTGTGTTAGCTATTGCGCAAGCTATTGCCAAGTAAGCGATACATCATCAACAAATACCCTAGTAGGCTGAGAGCCGCTGGCGTTTGTTTCAAACACCAAGGCAAGCTGCTGGCCGCTGTATTGTTGAATCAGTGAAGATAGATCGATTGTTTGCTGCTGATACCCGTTATTGGCGTCGGTATTGCAGGCGGTTTGCGCAGTTTTTAAGGTAGACCCGAGTGACCCATCAGAGTTTACCGCCGTAATATAGACCGTAAATGTATCGGGACAGGTAGTATCGGTGTCTTGAGAGACCATGTACCAATAATAAGACAGCGATAATTGCGCTGCGTTCTGCGGAATAACGAAACTTTGCGCAATAGCGTCGCTGCAATTTAAATAGCCGCACAAATCGGCGTTATATTGTCCCGAATTCGGGTTGCTGGTGTCGATTAATTGATATCCTCCGGCAGAAGACTCAATCCAAGGGGATTGGCCGTTTTCAAATCCGCCGTTAGAAATTAGCTGCTGGCCGCTGGATGCGATTGGCGTTCCGGTTGGAGAAGGGCTTGGTGTATTTGTTGCAGTTCCGGTAACTGTGGCCGTAGCTGTGGCTGTAACCGTTCCGGTAGCGGTAGCAGTTGCAGTTGGTGAAGCGCCGGGTGTTGGCGTAGTTGTTGGCGGTGGATTGCCGCTGCCGTAGTTCCCGCTTGCAATATCGGCTACTAATGCTGCAGCGTTCGGTGAGCCTAAACCCGTGGCAAGATCATAGCCCGGAGCCGCATTGTAATATAAATTATTGCCGCTTGTTATATCGTGGAATGCGCTAGCCTGACTTGAATCTATCGCATACAATGCAGTATTGGCTGCCCCCAGCTGATTTTTACCTGCTTGCTGCAGCGATTGATCTGCCAGCGCCGCAATACCTGCCCATAATGGCGCCGCTGCGCTGGTGCCGCCAACAACCATATTGCCCGTGCAGCTTGCCGCGCTTGCAGTGCAGTATATTGCAAACCCGGTGTTTGGGTCGGCGTTTGCGGAAACATCAGGCACAAGTCTGCCGGTAAGGCTGGTACCGTTTGCCGGCGGTTTGAGATTTTGCTGATATGACGGCAGCGGAAATTGTGAGCTGACGCCGCCGCCGCCGCCTGCGCCATTTGGCGCCTGCTGAGTGCATTGCGAATTTGTGCAAGACCACGCAGTTTCGGAATTATAGCTGCCGTCTTGATTTGTCGTCAGGCTGGTTCCACCCACACCGGTTACCCACTGGTCATCTGCGGGGGAATCTACAGCTAAATTTTGATCACCGCAGTCATATGCGCCGCTGTCTCCAGCCGCCGCAAAAAAGCTGATGCCCTGCGCCGCTGCTTGCTGAAACATCTGATCCATCGTTTGCAATTCGGCGCTGCCTACCGATGATTCACACAAGCCCCAGCTGACACTGACTACTTTTGCCTTGTTATCAGTAATTATCTGATTATAAACGTCATTAATACCTTGGGTGGTATTCGGGCCTTCATAAACCAGCTCGTTTATTTTCGGCGCCACTTCAAAGGCAACTTCCATATCTAAAGTTACCTCTGCCGCGCCTTGACCTTGCTGGGCGCCGCCGTCTACCGGAATACGCTGAAAGGTTCCACCGGTTAAATTATTGTTTTGCTGGAACGTGGTGATATCCGAATCGGTATAATCATCTAACTCCACAAAACCCACATTTTGTCCGGCGCCGTTTATGTTTTTGCTGAGCAGCGGAGAGATATTATACGCGGTTTCGATTTGCTGCGGAGTGTATCCCGAGAAATTGGTGTTGGTTGCTGCGCGTTGAATGCCCGGTGTATACACGCCAAAATTATCCAGCCCGCCAATATATTGAATAAATCCGGAAAGAGAGCTTTTCACACCCGGAGTATTTGCCGGACCGTAATAGGTTTTGCCTTTATAGGTATACTGGCGCAACTGCACATTAAAGGCAGATTCTATGGTAGAAACTGTTGCCGTAAAATTAATAAACTGCCGCGAAGATGTTACCGAAAGAGAGGATGCAGGTACACCAGCCGCAACTAAATAATTGGAGACTTCTTGTACTGTTTGCGCGGCTGGCCCATATTGCAGGGAAAATTCATCCGGTGTTAAAAAATGCCGGTAAAATGGTGAGGACGGATCATATACATTTTGCAGATATGCCCGCAGCATTCCTTGATTGCGCAGCGGAAGCGCTATGGAAAGCGGTATCCGCATAGATGGGCTAAGCGGGCCGGCGTCTTTTGCAGCGCCGCTTTTGCGCGCTTGCTGCAGCGCAGGGGCAACCTGGCCGGGCAAATTAAAGCTCCCCGAAGTGTTGCGCACGGTTTGCACAATAGACTTTATTGCTGAACCGGGTGAGCTGCACGCCGAAAATAACATCGCAAACACGAGAACGGAAATGATAAAAACGGACCGTTTTGCGCGTGGTGAAGAAAGTGTTTTTGCATATTCTATCATGAACTGTATGCCTTCCTATATTGAAAAAAATGGGGCATTGCGGCATGGATACATCCTAATTAGGAGCGTATCAGCATTTCACTTGCCATGTCAATTTGCCTGCAAACAGAAAACATGTGACGAAGTTCACAAAATTCGACATTATTAAGGTATAAACACGCCGTTTTTCTTTGCTGTATGTTCGTATGTTGTCAGATACATTGCTGTTTGCATAAGAAACTATGGCGGCTCATTGACAATGAGCAAACTACATGCTATTCTTAGGAGAGATGCTTTTTGCACATATTTTATTTTATTCGCCCGGAGGGCATTTTCAGCGTGGTAAAAATTCGCCTCATGCGCTTTGGCAAAAAAGGCGCGCCTACATATCGCATCGTCGCTGCAGACTCACGGTCTCCGCGAGATGGCCGATTTATCGAAATTCTCGGTATCTATAATCCGGTTCCCAACCCGCCCGAAGTTCAGCTGAACAACGATAAAGCCCAAAAATGGCTGAATAACGGCGCACAACCGACAGACTCTGTTCAGCGCATTTTTAAAATTGCCGGCTTTACACCAACCCGTTAATCAGGAAGTTGCTTTATGCGCAAATTAATTGAATATATAGCCCGCGGTCTGGTCGACCAACCGGATCTTGTTGAAGTGCGTGAAGGCCGCAGTGATCGCTATTTCACCGCGTATCATCTTACCGTTGCCTCCGGAGACTTCGGCAAGGTTGTCGGCCGGCAAGGGCGTGTCGCTAAAGCAGTTCGCTCCTTGGTGCGCACCGCGGCGGCCAGGCAAGGCAAACATATCAGTCTTGAAATTCATGAATATCAGGCCGATGAAGAACCGCAAGCATAACCACACAACCGGTCCGCTCAACGCAAATGATATTCCGGAAGATCAATGGATTTCGTTGGGCAAACTTGTTGGACCTTTTGGTATTCACGGTGAAGTAAAACTGTATCCCGAAACGGATTTCCCAGACCGCATTACAACCCATCGGTTTCTGTATATCGGCGCCTCACATACGCCATATATAGTGCAGTCTGCTCGCTTACATGGCGCGCTTGTGGTGCTTACTCTGCGTGAAGTGACTACTATGAACGACGCTGAAAAACTCCGCGGCAGCGCTGTGATGATTCCCCAAACGGAAATTGCGGAACTTGCCGAAGACCAATACTTTATACACGACCTCGTTGGTATGCAAGCAGTTCATGTAAACGGAACAATACTTGGCGTTGTTGCGGATGTGTTTACTACCTCCGCGCAAGATCTTTTGCTGATTCGCTCTGCAGAGAACGCCGAAGTGTTTGTGCCCTTTGTGAAATTCATAGCCGTGCATGTTGATATGCAGCGGCGAACTATCTCAATAGATCCTCCCGCCGGCTTGTTCCCGGAACAAAATGCTTCTGAACCGACAGACTCACCCTCTTAAATATTGTTTTACAGCTATCCCTGCAATGATGTTTTACCTTTTATAGTTAATTTATTTCCTCAAATACTAAAGAGAATGTGCTTTCAGCCGATATTTGATAATAGCCTACTGCCTAATCTGCCCATTATTTCAAGGAAAATTCGTTCAGGATTTTATTTTGTCCGCTATTTAGAAGATCTTCGAAATGCGCTGTGATTTGCTCTAAGCGCTTTATGAGGCAAAAGATATGGATATTTGGCTGAATATGTTTGTTTCCGCTTTTAAAGGAAACTTGAATTACGAGGTTTTTCATGAAAGAAACAACACCTTTTTTGCGTGCAGCTAAACGCTTGAACAATATCGAATTGTCGACAAAAATCAACGCTAGTTTTGGCGTCATTTATCTTGTTTTATTGGTGCTTAGCGGACTGAGTATTTGGAATATGAATAGAAACAATGTTCAGGGCCGTTTGGTTTCTGCTAGAGATCTTCCCAAAGTGAAGGATATTGGAGATTTACGAGGCTGGTATTTTTATACCGGTATTGATATTCGCAATGCTGCCCTCAGCCCAACTCCAGCAGATATGCAGAATTTTCTGCAAGCGGCGCAGCAAGACGAGCAAAGCACCAACGCTGCGTTAGCGGCTTATCTCAAGCAAGATTTAACACCAAAAGAACAAACTATTGCGCAAAAACTGCAAACAGATCTGCAGCCATGGACAGCAACCTTGCACAGCATCTATCAGTTATTAGGCAGCCCAACTGCAAGTAATGTGCATCAGGCGGGAATCATAGCTTCAACAACGTTAGACAGCCAAAGCGACGCCAATGTGGGTGATATTCAAACCTTGGAAAATTTAGCGGCTTCGGATGCTGCCACGGTGCAGCAAAATGCTGATAATACCTATGCTTTATCGAATTGGCTGAATATTATTGCGATGACTGTTGCCATTATAATGGTAATTGTGCTCAGCAGATTCCTGTTCTATATCATTGTGCGCCCGCTGCGCCAAATTGTTGTGGTAAACAAACGGATAGCAGAAGGAGAATTGAGTGATGTCGATGATTTAGTAGAGCAATGGGGTGGCACATCGATTATTGGCGAACTGGTGATTTCACTGAATGCCATGATTGTACGTGTCCGTTCGGTTGTTGGGCGTGTTACCAAAACCAGTAAGGTAATGGCGGATACCAGCGCGCATATTGCATCTTTGGCAAATTTAACCAACGAGACTGCCGGGCAAGTATCGAATGCCATTGCCCAAGTAGCGGATGGAGCGCAAACACAAAATTCACAATTAATGCAAGTAACGCAAGAAGCAGCTCTGCTGGCGGAACAAAGCCAGTCTTCCTATGACGCAGCGCATCTTACCTCCCAAACCATGATAGACTTAAAATCAACGGTGCAGGCAATTGGTGAACGGGTGAGCAATTTAGGGAACCGTTCGGAGAAAATTGGGCTGATTGTGCAAACCATTGATGAAATTGCGGAACAAACAAATCTGTTAGCGTTAAACGCAGCGATCGAGGCTGCGCGCGCCGGAGAGCATGGCCGAGGCTTCTCAGTAGTAGCGGATGAGGTACGAAAATTGGCAGAGCGCGCGGCGAATTCAACGAAAGAAATAGCGGCAATCATCTCGGTAACGCAACAGGAAACACGCGAGGCGGTAACCGCGATGGAAAAAGGAATTGAGCAGGTAAATATGGGATTAGAGCGAACCAGCAGCGCAGAGGATGTTGCAAAATCTATGGTCACGCACATTAAGCAGATAGATGGGCACATTACGGCAACGGTTGGTGTCAGCGAGGAAAATGGAGCTGTTGCAGAAGAAGTTGCGGCTTCGATGAATGAAACGACGATGCAAGTGGCCAACATATTAAGCGACATCGTTACAATTTCGGAAATTGCGAATGAACTGCACGATACAACTCGTTTATTCCAATGGACCTATCGCGATAAATGGGATCCGACTCAAAAAAGCGCTGCGGCTGAGCAGCAAAGCAAAGCAAAAGCAAAAGCGGCATAAATTTATTTGTGCAGCGCACGTTGGGAAGGCTTGCCGGTGGTTTATTTCCAGCGGCCTTCTTATTGCCGCTTTTTACTTGACACTCTGCATAGGCTAAATCCAGGAATGGCTAATCTAATAACAGCGCGTCGCCTGCCCCTTGCGCGGAGTTTGGGGCGTCCCCCCAAAAAATATTATTTGAAACACTATTCCCAGAGCAATAGTGGTAGTCGGGCCGCAAGGGCGACCGCAAGGGTCGCCCCTACCGGATTGCATCGCCGCATGTGTACCGTGCGGTGTATGCTCTAAAATAAACGATATGTGGCGTCGCTTGTGCTCCGGTGGCGCTGTTATTGGTTTGCGTGCGGCGCGCGGTCCATCAAGTCAATAAAATCACCCGGAACGAGATCTTGCCAGCGGTGTTCCGGCAGCAAATCTACACCGCTGTGCAAATACATATCCGCAACAAACACGGCGCAGCTATATCTTGCCGCGGTAGTATTTTCCAAACGCAGCCCGGGTAAAATGCGATCTAACGCAATCAGCGCGAGTCCTCGGGTGTCATAGGCATCCCCGATGTGGCTGCGCGCCCAATCTGCCGCCGCAATACGCTGTTCAACCGGAGTATTGGGCCGTATGCCGGTAATATTGCGCTGCCCCAGCTTATAGCTGCGCACGCCGCCAGGCATCGATTCAATCACCATGCCGTTGCCGTCATAAATGGCAACATGATGATAATGGGAACGAGTCATTGTTTCAATTAATTTGGCAATAGGAGTGTTATCCGGCCCAAATAAAATAATATCTCCGCGTTCAAGCTGCAGTGTTTGCGCAACCGGCGCATACACAATCTCGCTGTCTCCTCTGCCTTCTGATGAAATGGTTAACGCGGGGGTTGTGCGTTTTAATGGCTGGTTTGCCGGAGCCACAGCAAGTTTATTGCGAAAATACGCAATAAACCCAAGCAAACCGCCCAGTATAACGCCACCTACTATACTGCCCAGCGCGACGGACTCTTTTTGGCGCAGAGATCGATCTTGGCCGGTTTGCCGTTCCAAGCGGATTAATAACCCGCCTGCGGCAGCTAAAGCGGCAAGCATGCCGTTCCGGCTGGCGGAAGGTTTGCGTGAAATCCACATACCCGCCATTAACGACCCGATGCCGGCTACAGTTTCCATTGTTGGGGCGTCTGGTGTGGGGATATTGCCGCGTTTGCGGGAAGATTTTGCAAACAGCGTATGCAGCAGCCTGGAAACCTGCGCAAATCCATAAGAAAAAGTTTCTGCCGGCATTCGCAGCCGCAAAAATAGCGCCGGCAAAACAACACGTATCAGGCGGCGCTGCCATTGGCCCATATTTTTTATTGGATATGTTTTTATATCCTCTTCGGCGTCTAATCCGGCGCCGCGCCGTTTTCTGTGCAGAAAAATTATACCCACCTGTGCCAGCGCGTAGAGCGGGAACAAAAGCCAATACAGCTTCAACAAAGCTACAGAACGCTCTGCGGCTTCCGCATGGGTATATAATTCAATGCTTTCATGCTCTTCGTGCGGCGCTAAAGATCTGGCAATGGAGGCTAGTGGATTTATAGCTGTTTTTGCGGCAAAATCTTGTTGCTGTGGCTCTGCGCCGCGAATGACGCGCAGCGCCTTGGGGTGAATTTGGATTTGCGCCGGCGTAGATGTTTTCTGTTCACCATCTATCACCACCGGAATCGCGGCGTCGCTGGTAATGCGCATTCGTTTAATGCGGAAATGGCTGACGAGCGCGCTTAGCTCTCGCTGCCCGGACATAATGGAGCGATAGTGGCGAATCAGCTCCCAGCGATGTTTATAACTGGCGGCGATAATATCTAAATAGCCGTCGTCAATTTTTGCGTCTTCGGCGGCGTTAAACCGCAAGCCATATACCGGCGCATTGCAAACGGTTATTTGCCAAGCGCGGATTTTTTTGGTATGGCGTTTACTGAAATGCAGTTTTATTGGGTACGATTCCAGCCGCAAAAATAATTGCAGACCCGAAATAAATGCGCGTATTGCTCCCACCGCGCCATGGTGGCGCAGATTTTCAGCCAGCGGCATAAACGAGGCTTCGGCGCCGATGCTTACCACTTCAAAAAAAGGCAGACCGTTTATGATCCCTACATCAATGGCGCTGGGTTCGGCTGTGGCAATTAATTCGGCGGCGGCGCTTAGTTCGGCAGGCATACCGAAACTATACGCCAAATTATTCATCGTGCCAAGTGGAAGAATAGCAAAAATAATATCTGTTCCATACAGTTTTGCCGCCACTGTGTGGGCGGTTCCATCGCCGCCGGCAGCTATTATAATATCCGGATGTTCTGCCACGGCTTCTTCGGCAATGGCGTCTAATGTTTTATCGGGAGTAATAACCGCTATACGTGTTTTCAGACCATTTTGCAAACATATTTGCTGTGCTTCCTTCAGCCCAACCTGAGCGTCTTCCCCATGAAACGCCTGTGGATTGATAATAATAACACCGGTTCGGGTTCTTTTTTGCAGTGTTTGCTGCGTGGTTTCGTCTGTAAATGTCATAAATTGTCCCACCAGACCGCATAAATATTGACATGTGCCTCTCTCATGAAGTATACTATGAATTGGTCTGGGAATTGAAAGCTTCATCCCAAAAGGGTATACTTCGTTCAAGGAGAAAGTTCAGCCTACTGCATGATATCGTCACGACAGTTCCTACACTCATCCCCCCCAAAATCGACCAAGAAAGGGGTGAGTTGAATGTCAGAAATTAAAATTTCAGATAATGATAATTTTGACGTTGCGTTAAAAAAATTCAATCGTAAAATTCAGCAGGACGGAATTCTTGCTGAAGCCCGCCGACGCGAACACTATGAAAAACCCAGCATCCGGCGTAAGAAAAAAGAGGCTGCCCGCAGAAAGAAAGTGCGTCGCGGTTAATTTTTGCTGATTATTTTGTGACGGATCACACATAGCCTACTCTTAATTATGACGCGAAGGGCCAAATAAATACTATGTCTGCGCAAACATACGTTACTGTTGATTGTTCAGTGCACACGAAGATATTTCAGCCCTCCGCCGATTTTATCCCCATGCTTCACTCTCTTGCCCAAGCCACACTGTATTTTACCGGCCTTTGCGGCTGGTATTCCCTTTGCGTTGCTTTCGATGGCAATAAGGCCGTTCAACGGGCAAATCGCCAATTTCGCGGCGTAGATGCGCCAACCGATACCCTTAGTTTCCCTGCCGCAGATTCACCATTGATTGCTTTGCCGCCGGAACTTGCTTGGGCGCCCCGCGAATGGGGTGACGACACCCATGATGCGCCGATGACATACCGCCATACAGAAAACGCCAACACTGTGGCATTCAGCAAAGCATATCCGCTGCAATCGCATGGCAGCGCGCAACAGCCGCTTTATTTGGGCGATATTTTAATGTCTGCGCCAACTCTGTTTGCCCAAGCAAAAGAATCTGGGCACTCCGAATTATTTGAAATCGCTTTTTTATTTACTCATAGTGTGCTGCACCTTATCGGATTCGATGATTTTAGTGAAATGGGATACAATACAATGGTGCATATACAGCGCGCAATTCTTGCCGCTGAAAATATCCAAGAATAACTGCGGATACGGTCATTATGCCTGATACCACATCTGCTCCACAGCAGCCGAACCCGCGCCGGCAGCCAAACGGCGAGCAATCAGCGCACTCCGAATTGCGGGCTTTTTTGCGCGGATTTGTATACGCATTCCGGGGTGTTGCGTATACGGTGAAAACGCAGCGCAATATGCGCGTACATATTTTGGCTGCGATTCTGGCGGTTGCCGCCGGCGTGTTACTGAAAATTCCGCTGGTAGAATTTGGTTTTATCGCGGTTGCCATTCTTTCAGTGCTGGTGTCGGAAATGTTTAACACCGTTATTGAAGCTTGCGTCGATCTAATTTCTCCGAAGTATCATCCATTGGCGGAACGCGCAAAAGATGTTGCCGCCGGCGCTGTTTTGGTAAACGCCGGCATGGCGGTTATCATTGGATTCATTGTTTTTGCGCCGCCGCTTTTTTCTCTGTTCGCTGGATTATGGAAACATTGAGAGCTGTGATATGCTGCGACTTCTTACAAAACTTGATATGGCAGAAATAAACCGGCTGCTGGATATAGAGGCAGGATATAGCCTGTTTATTGCTAATACCCTATTTTCCTTTGGATTTACCGATGGCGTACACTATTGGGGAATAGACAGCGGCCATCTGCGCGCCATGCTGATGATTGTTGGTGACACCGCAACAGTATATGCTGAACCCGGATGGAAGCAGGAAATGGAGCTGCTGGCCGAGCCTTTGAATCACGCGCACATCTCATTTGTTATGGGAACAGAGGAGGTAATGCAGCTGCTGGAGCCGTATTGCAGCAAAGCGATTTTGGGCTATGAGCGGCATAATTTTGCCGAACTGCCAAAGCACCGATATCGGCATATTCCGGCGCAAAAGAATTGTGCTATCCGCAGGGCAATGTTGCGAGACGCCGAGGCGCTGGCGCAGCTGTACCACAACACCGATGGCTATAAACAGCACACATTTGCCCAAACAGTGGAAATTTTACAGGGACGCATTGTGCGCATGCGTGTTTACGCGGCTGAAGACAGCAGCGGAACTATCGTTTCGGGCGCGATGACCAGCGCGGAATCGCCAACTGCAGCGATGATTGGCAGCGTATATACGTTGCCCGAGGCGCGCGGCCGCGGTTACGCCGGAGCGGTAGTTTCGGCGCTGTGCGCGGATTTGCTGCGTTTGGCGCTGCGGCCCTATTTGTTTTACCTTATTGATAACATCGCGGCGGAAAAAGTATATAAAGCGATTGGATTTCGAGATATAGGAAGATGGAGGGTTACCTTTTTTGAATCATGATGATTGGCTGGCCGCCAACCAAGATATCGCCGAGAAAGAGCCTTGGCTGCATAATCCGCAATCAATCCGCGCAGTTTTATTTGATGTTGGCTTTACCCTGCTGTATCCACACCCATCAACCGCAGAGCTGATTCAGTCAGCGATTATGTCGCATGGCTTCAATTGCAGTCTTACAGATGTTCAGCGTTCGCTGAAGCGGGAGGCGCGGCGTTTTGAAACATCTGATATGATTTTGGATGGGGTTTGGACAAACGATAAGCATATTCAAGATATGTGGCTTCAGTTTTTTAGCGCCATTGCGGCCGATATTGTTCCGCCGGACGCAATTCATTCCTGCGCGCTGGAAGCGTTTCAGTACAGCCGCGGCCAAAACGCATGGCGCGTATATGATGATGTGGCTGAAACGCTGGATAATCTTTACGGCCATGTTACGCTGGGAATTGTTTCAGATTGGAGCACCGATTTAGGCGCGATTTTACGCAAACATCATCTGCTGCGCTACTTTGATGTGCTTATTGTATCCGCTGCACACCAAAAGGCCAAGCCGGATCCGCGACTGTTTGAAACTGCGCTGGAACGAGCCAATGCGCTTGGCGATTATGCCATATATATTGGCGATTCGTATCTGCATGATGTGTTGGGCGCCAGAGCCTCGAATATTCACCCGGTATTGTTGGATCGCGGTAAAACGACAAACAGCAAAACGATGGGATGTCCGGTCATCAGCAGTTTAGCTGAAGTTCCGGCGTTGCTGGATGTATAGTTGTGTCGTCGGAGATTCGCTTAAACAATCCGGTTCCTAGCAATAATGTTATATATATAGGACTTTCGCTTACGAATGGGACAAGACAGGAATGCGCGGGTTGAGTAACTCCTGAGTAAGGTAGTCATCCCATAAACGAGCCCGGACTTGGTAGAGCGTACAGCCGAGGCGTTGCGCCTGC
>JAJYBV010000086.1 GCA_021778805.1 Chloroflexota bacterium
GAAGTCATTCGACACTACATTGAAACACAGGGATAAGGAACGGCGATTCTTCCACGAAGCTAAAGACTTCGTGGTTTTCTCGCTCGGCCAGTATAAATTGCGCTATGTTAAAAATTATCTATGTTACCGACGCCCTTATGCTTGGCGGCGTTGAAACACAACTCGTAGACCTTATTTTAAGGCTCGACCGTTCCAGGTTCGAGCCTTTTGTTGTCTGTTTATATGGTCCGCGCGCGCGCGATAACTACTTTCAAAAACCGCTCACCCAAGCTGGTGTTCCCGTTTATATGCTGGATCGCATGTGGGGCGCTACCGATAAATTGCAGATCATTAATGACCTCCGCGGCATTTTCCACTCCATCCAGCCGGATATTATTCAGCCGGAAAATTATCACTCCAATCTCTTGGCGCGTCTCGCTAAGTTTGGCTTTGGCAAAGCAAAATTTATTGGCACACAGCGCACCGTCTACACGCAAAAACAATTGCGCTACGAAAAATGGGGCAGCAGATTCGCCGACACCATCGTCGTCAGCGCAGAACATTTAAAAACACAGTTAACGCAGCATGTAGATATTCCCGCGCAAAAAATTCAAATTATCCATAACGCCATCGATGTTCAGCGTTTTGCGCATCCACAGAAAATCCTGGCGCGCACAGATATATTGCCGAAAAATTCGCGGATGCTTCTCAGCTTAGGCCGAATATCCCGCCAAAAACGCATGGATCTGATTTGTGACGCCTTGCATACACTGCAATCTCAAAGTAAACCAAACCCCAATTGGAATATATTGATCGTCGGCCCAATACAAGATGAAGACTCTCAAAGAGCCTTGATGGAAAAACGCGCAAAATATCACTTAGAAGATTACATTACTATTTTGCCCGGTACAGATACCCCCGAAGCATACTATGCAGCATGCGACGCCACCATCCTCTTTTCGACAGATGAAAGCTATCCTTGCGTTATGATGGAATCGCTGGCAGCCGGAAAGCCGCTTATTATTTCGGAAGAAGCAAACGCCGCGATGGTGGTGGAACATAAGAAAACCGGCTGGGCTGTTCCTACACATAATATCGCCACATTTGCCGAAAGTATTGCCGATTTTTATGCAATTTCAGACACAGAACTTGCGGAAATGAAAACTGCCGCCTGCCAACGCGGACAATTTTTTGGCATAGATCGGCTTGTTCAAGAATATGAACGGCTATATCAAAATCTCAAAAATTCGTGATTTTTTTCTTTTACAATAATAATGGGTTATGGTATAATCTTTTTTGGTGTTTCATTCGTTTTATATAGAACCGGAAATTTTCTCAGGCTTTGCGCCCATTATATGTTTCCGATGTAAAATTTAATTAGTCCTAGCAAATAGCGTTTAAGCTCATGCGCTGAGTTAAAGACTTATGAACCGACTCTTCGTTGTACCGGCTTCGCTAACTGATAACACCAAACTGAAATATATTTTCAGCAAAGCGCCGGTTGCACAGTTTTATAAATTTTTATCCGCAACGCAGCAATGAATTGTTTACACGGCAGAGGAGTTTTTTTAGGTGGCTAAAATTATCGATACCATTGATTCCCCATCTCAATTACGCGGGCTTTCATATACTGAACTGAACCAACTGGCCGATGAGATTCGCAGCCAGATCATCGAAACCGTCAGCAAAAATGGCGGACATTTAGCGCCAAACCTCGGCGCTGTTGAATTAACTCTTGCGTTGCATATTGCTTTCAACGCGCCCCGCGATCAAATCGTTTGGGATATCGGTCATCAAGCTTATACCCACAAATTGGTCACAGGAAGACGTGATAGTTTTCACACCATTAAGCAGCTTGGAGGTATTTCCGGGTATCTGCGCAGAGACGAATCACCTTACGACGCCTTTGGCGCAAGCCATGCCTCTACCTCTATCAGCGCGGCGTTAGGAATGGCTGCCGCCAGAGATATTGAGGGCAAAAATTTTCAGGTCGTTGCCGTAATCGGAGATGGCGCGCTTACCGGCGGCATGGCTCTTGAAGCAATTAATAACGCCGGTTTCTTACAAAAGAAAATGATCGTCATTCTGAATGATAATGATAAAAGTATTTCGGAAAATGTCGGCGCTTTAAACCGCTATCTAAACCAAGTGCGCACAGATCCGCGTTTCCGCAAGTTCCGCAACCAAACGAAACATTTTATTGAAGAAATTCCTGTCGTCGGAGATTTGGCGAATGAAATGGCCACTCGCACGGAACGCAGCGTGAAAGAATTTATTCTGCCCAGTAAAAGCGGCATTGTGTTCAGTGAATTAGGTTTCACTTTCTTAGGCCCATTTGACGGCCACAATACCCGCCTTTTAGTAAATGTGCTGGAACGCGCAAAGCAAATCGATGGACCGGTTATGATTCAGGTCATTACCCAAAAAGGCAAAGGATTTAAGCCGGCTGAAGTAGATTCAACAACATTCCATGGACCCGGCGCATTCGATATCGAAACGGGTCAGCTAAAGAAAAAAGCAGGCGCGCCGCCATCTTATTCCAGCGTTGTTGGTAAAACCTTGGTAGAGCTTTGCAAAAAAGATGATTCCATCGTGGGCATTACCGCCGCTATGGATGAAGGCACCGGTCTGCGGCAGTTGAAACAGCAAATTCCGGATCGCTTTTTTGATGTCGGCATCGCTGAGCAGCATGCGGTAACCTTTGCGGCGGGTTTAGCGACCCAAGGCATTCGCCCGGTTGCAGCTATTTATTCAACATTTTTGCAGCGCGCGTATGATCAGGTTGTGCACGATGTCGCCGTGCAAAATCTGCCTGTAACATTTTTATTAGATCGCGCCGGAATTGTCGGTGAAGATGGCCATACTCAGCATGGTGTTTTCGATATTTCGTTTTTACGCAACGTGCCCAATATGCGCCTCATGGCGCCAAAAGATGAAAATGAACTGCAACATATGATTTATACCGGCGTTTACTTAAATGCGCCAAACGCTATTCGTTTCCCGCGTGGCAATAGCGTTGGTGTAGAAATGGACAGTGAATTCCATATGCTGCCCGTCGGTAAAGCTGAATGGCTGACCCCCGAAGATGAAATCGATCACCTCGATATTGCCATATTGGGTTATGGTGATATGGCAATGACAGGTAAAGAGGCAGCGTTGCTCCTTGCGCAAGAAGGTATCCATGCAGCGGCTATTAATCCACGCTGGGCTAAACCATTAGATGAAGAGCTAATTTTACAGCTCGCCGCTAAAGCTGGTAGAATCATCACAGTAGAAAACCATATGGCGGCTGGTGGATTCGGCAGCGCAGTGCTTGAGCTGCTGAACGCGCATAACATCAGAATACCAATAAAAATAATTGGCGCCCCCGATATTTTTATCGAACATGGCGCAGCCGCCAAACTGAAGGAAATGTACGGATTAACCGCAGCGCATATTGTTGAATCTGCCCGAGCAATGGTTCAAGAATTCGCCAAGGTTCGCTAATACTGCAAATCACAGGAACACCAATGACGCGAGCGGAAAAATCATCCGCTCGCGTTTTTTGTATATTACCGCTTTAAGCGCCGATATCGGTGCCAGCTCCAAATGGAGCGTATAAACTGCGAAGTTTCACAGGTATCGCGCTTTGCGCAGCAGGCTCTACAGCGCGGGGATGCAGCGCTTTAACTCCCCTGGATGTTACCGAAAGCGCCTCCTCAAACGTCAAATATGAAATAAGCTGCGCCTGGGGATTCACTTTCGGGTCTTCGGTATACAAACCAGCCACATCGCTGTAAATATACACACCGGTAGCGCCTAAAGCAGCGCCAATTAACGTGGCAGAATAATCCGAAGCGTTTCGCCCCAGCGTTGTGCTTTTTCCCGACGGATCGCGGGCAATATATCCGGGAAGCACAATCGCGGCGTTTTGGCGTATGGCAGAAGCTAACTGCGGCGCCAGCCAAGCCCTCGTCGCAAGCGCCGATGCGCGGCGATCCGAAGTTTGTGCGGCGCCATACAGCATCACCGGTTCCAGCGGATACCCATAGGCCGGTATTCCCAAAGAACACAGCCTCGCCGCAAACACCAACGCCATCAAGCGTTCTCCCCAACCGGAAAATCGCGCCGCTTCTTCTTCTGCCGCAATAACGTGAAGATACTGCAAAGACTCTGCGTCACGCTGCATATTTGCGGCGAGGCGCTGAATCGCTATGCGCCAATGTTCTGCGCAGCCATTAAGCAAAATTGCATATTTGCCTTCAATTTCTTGCAGTTTCTCCCGCCATATACTCTGCCGGTAAATCGCCAATTCACCAATGCGCAGCAGCGAATCTGTCGCGCCAGCCATGGCAGAAACAACTGCCACAGTGATATCTTCCGCCATGTGACGGCGCACAATATCAATGGCAAGATCAATCTTTTCTGCTCCGGCTAATGAGCTTCCACCAAATTTTAATACCCTCATATCCGTTTTAAAAACTCCTTTAGCTAGGATTTCTGCAGCGCCTGTTCAAGGTCTGCTAATATATCATCAATATGCTCAATGCCAATAGAAAGCCGCACAAAATCTGGCGTAACCCCCGAAGCCGTCTGCTCCTCCGGCGATAGTTGCGCGTGCGTTGTGCTTGCTGGGTGAATAACCAGTGACTTGGAATCTCCAATATTTGCTAACAGCGAAAATAACTGCACGGAATCGGCAAATTTTCTGCCAGCAGTCAATCCCCCTTTTACGCCAAACCCAACGATTCCGCCAAAACCGCGGGTAAAATATTTTTTCGCAATACTATGTGCGGGGTGCGACTCTAATCCCGGATATAACACCCAGCTAACTTTAGGGTGATTTTGCAAAAACTCAGCAACGCGCAATGCGTTCGCGCTGTGACGCTCCATACGCAGCGCCAGAGTTTCTAAACCCTGCAAAAACAGCCAGCTGTTCATTGGGCTAACTGCCGGACCCAAATCGCGCAGCAGCTGCACACGCGCCTTGCCGATATACGCCGCCGGCCCAAACGCTTCGGTATAACGCACACCATGGTAGGAAGGATCCGGTTCTGTTAATCCGGGAAATTTCCCGCTTGCCGCCCAATCAAATGTTCCACCGTCGATTATAACTCCGCCGATTGCCGTGCCATGGCCGTTGATATATTTTGTTGCGGAATGCACTACAACATCGGCGCCGAAGACAAGCGGATTTACAAGGTATGGGCTGGGAATCGTATTGTCAATTATCAGCGGTATGCCATTTTCATGAGCAATTTGCGCAACTGCAGAGATATCCAATGTATCCAGCCGCGGATTGCCGATTGTTTCGCCATAAATCAAGCGGACCCTTGGTGTAATCGCTTTGCGAAAATTTTCCGGATTAGAACCGTCGACGAAATGAACTGTTATCCCCAATTTTGGCAATGTTTGGGAAAATAAATTATAGGTGCCGCCGTAAAGTGAAGAACTGCTAATAATTTCGTCTCCCGCTTGCGCAATATTGATGATTGCTAAAAACTCTGCCGCTTGTCCAGACGCCGTTGCTAATGCGCCAACTCCGCCTTCCAGCGCAGCAACTCGCTGCTCGAATACATCTTGCGTTGGGTTCATAATGCGCGTGTATATATTGCCGGCTTTCTGCAAAGCAAAGAGATCCGCCGCAGTCTGTGTATCATCAAACACATATGATGATGTCATGTATATTGGAACCGCGCGAGATTTTGTATCGCTATCGGGATGTTCCTGGCCAACATGCAAGGCTAATGTTTCAAATTGCCGATTTGTTGTATCTGTCATTGTTGTACTCCGTCATTCTATTCGTTTCGTTTGTTTTGATTGATTGTTTCACTTATATGAAGTGATTATCTTTTTCTAATTTCTACCTAATTTTCTATAGTTTATGGCTATAGGAAATTATGCAATATATGAGTAAGCTGCTCCCACTCCTGCAAAAATGCATCGTGCCCGTTTGGTGATTCAATTTGCCGATATTCTGCCCAAACCCCCGTCGATTGCGCTTCCGCTACCATCTTGCGAACATCTTTGGCCGGAAACAGCCAATCACTAGATATTCCAATTCCCAGCAGACGGCCGCGTATTCTGCTCAGCGCACGAGCGTCAGTACCTCTTCCCACTCCGGCAGAAGCGTCATAGGAATCCATAGCGTTAACCAAGTAGAGATAGCTGTTCGCGTCAAAACGGTGGGTTAATTTATCGGCCTGATGGTGTAAATAGGTGTCGATATCTCTGCGCGGCCCAAATTGCGGACGGTTACTGGTTCGCGCCGCCAAATTTCTGCCAAAGCGGCTTTCAAGTCCCTCCGCGCTGGTATACGTAAGCATTGCAATCATGCGCGCCAATCCCAGACCAAAATTTGGCTGCTGTTCGCTTGAATAGTTTCCCTGATTCCAGTTTGGATCGCCCATAATTGCTTGACGGCTGATTTCATCAAAAGCCAGCCCTTGCGTCGAAAGCCGCGGCGACGCTGCAATAACTATTGCCGACCTCACAAAATCAGAATGGGCAATTGCCCATTCCAGCGCTTGCAATCCGCCCAGTGATCCGCCAATGACCGCCGCTACAGAACGCACTCCCAATTGCCGCAGCAATTCCCGCTGCGCATGGACCATATCATTCACGCTGACTTCCGGAAACCGCAGGCGATATGCGCTGCCATCCGCGGGATGCGCCGAAGTTGGACCGCTGCTTCCATAACAACTGCCCAGCACATTACTGCAAACAATAAAATATTTGTCGGTGTCAATTACTCGGCCTTTGCCGATTAACGGATTCCACCAGCCGGATCCGGCGTCATCTGGGTTCGTTTCATCGCAAGCATGCGCGTCCCCGGTTAAAGCATGGCAAATTAAAATGCAATTATCTCCGGAACTGTTGAGTGTTCCCCATGTTTCATACGCAATGTGCGCCGGCGCGAGAATTGAACCGGTTTGCAGAGATAGAGCAGACAACACAGCCGTTTTTTTGACATGCGTTTGTTGCAAATAGCTGTTGTTGGTATAGCAGGCGGGTAGCATACAAAACCTCCTGAATGAGTATTTCCCTCAATTCAGGGGCGCGAGGATATGCCGCGGTACCACCCTGTTTCACCGTACACAGGCGTGCACGGTCTTAGCGCTATCGGCAAATATGGTTAGGCGGCCAATCTGCGAATAGCCAGACCTTATAACGGGGTCTACCCGGCGGGGCCTACAAGAAAACGCAATTTGCATTCTTTCAGCCTGCAACTCCGAGGTCATTTTCTATCAAACTCTCAAGCGCTGAATTTTCATCTGGTACAGCTCTCTGGGGCCAAAGAGGTTAATATACTCGTCCTCATCAACGTTATTGTCATTGATGTTACTAGTATACAAAATAAACTATTATCTTGTCAAGATAAACATAAACCAATTTTATCTCTGCAATTGGCAATGTGTTCCTGCCAAGGCGCTTCATTTTGCGATACAATATCAAGAAAGAGATATGAGATTGGAATGCGCCGTATGTCCCCGACAGAAAATAATCCGCAAAATAAAATCCGCATTTTATTGGTTGATGATCACACCATTCTGCGCGCAGGTGTAAAATTGATGCTCAGCGCCCAGCCTGATTTTGTTGTGGCCGGAGAGGCTAGAGATGGGCACGAAGGTGTTACAGAGGCGTTGCGGCTGCAGCCGGATGTAGTGCTGATGGATATTACCATGCCCGATATGAACGGCATACAGGCTACTGTGGAAATTAAACGGCAAATTTCCGACGCTAAAGTGTTAATATTAACCATGCACGACAGTGAAATTTATCTGTTTCAGTGTCTGCGATCCGGCGCCTCGGGATATATTTCCAAAGAAGCCGCCGACACTGAATTGGTTACAGCAATCCGCACAGTGCATGAAGGCAATGTATATCTTTCACCACTAGCGCAGGCCATTATGGTTGATGATTACCTGCAGCGGGTAAGCGATGGCGATGAAAAAGATTCTTACAGCAGTTTAACGGAACGGGAACGCGAGATTTTAAAATTAATTGCGGAAGGGAAAACAAATAACCAAATCGCTGAGAAATTATCTATCAGCCCTAAAACTGTCGATACACACCGCACCCACATTATGGATAAATTAAATATGCACAGCCGCACCGAACTGGTAAAATTTGCTATGCGGCGCGGCTTGCTGGATGATTAAGCTTGTGCGGAACAAATCACTTCATTCCGCTGGCCATCAGCTCAACCATCCTCAATCGTTTTTCTGCGTTTTACTGCTCAGTTTCAGCTGTTTCCTCTAAATCCGCCACAGGTTCTGAATGTACCGAAGGTTCCTGTTGCGCCGCCTGCTCTACCATGCGAATGACTTCTCGTGTAATTTGGCTGGGTGTAGAAGCGCCGGAAGTAATGGCAATAGATTCTTTGCCTTGTAACATTTCCGGATTCAGATCTTTCACGCTATCAACGCGAATCGCTTGGCTTCCGGCAATTTCTTCAGCCACCTGCGCCAACCTGTTTGTATTATTTGATCGCTTATCGCCGACCACGATAGTCAGCTGAATGCCTTTTGCCATGCGGGCAACTGCTTCCTGGCGAACTTGGGTAGCGTGACAAATTTCATTATAAATCTCAATATGGGGATATTTTTGCTTTGCGGCCTCAATTACATCCTGTGTATCCCATTGGCTGAGAGTAGTTTGCGTGGTAACAGCAATTTTTGCTGTCTTTTCCTGCGGCAGAACCAACGCGGCAATATCAGCGGCAGTTTCAATTAAATATGCGCTTTCAGGGGCTTCATTCACTGCGCCTTCCGGTTCCGGATGCCCCTTTTTGCCAATATACAAAATAGTATAACCCTGTGCCGCAAGATCTTTAACTAAGTCGTGTGTTTTTGTAACATCGGGGCAAGTTGCGTCGATAACATGCAGACCCTTTTCCTGCGCGCGCAGGCGAACTGCGGGTGAAACGCCATGCGCGGTAAAAATAACCGTTCCGGAAGTAACCTGCTCTAATATCTCTAATCGATTGGCGCCATCTAATGTCACTATCTGCAAATCAGTCAATTCCTGAACTGCAAACGAATTATGCACTATTTGGCCGATAATATAAATCGGTCTCGGTGTTTCCGGATTTTTTGCGGCTTTGCGAGCAATTTCCATTGCGTCTACCACACCATAACAATATCCTCGCGGCGTAATTTTAACAACTTTCATGTTACTTCACTATATCTTTCTGTTTAAAACAAATCGTACAAACCGTAATGATTGCGGCAAACACATGGCGACTCAACGTTGCAAAATATCATTTTCTCTAATTCAGATAGTTAGCGCCAATATGCAGCATATCGTCGATATTTTATATTATAACGCTTTTTGCGCAGATACGTTTAAATAAATCTGCAGAAACAAATGCGAAAAAAACCGGTTAAATCACTTGAAAATAATTTTAAATCGTGTTACAATAATAACACGTTATGAAATAATATCACGTTTTATTTTAATTGCTCGTTTTTTATGTAACCACCATACTATACACGATATTTTTATAAAACACTGATATAAAAATAACTGGTTTTATTTTAGAAACCTGAGCCTAAACAAGGAATAAGAGGAATCGATGGGCGCCATCGGTCCCGTCAGCAAGTAAAACGCATCCGGCGCCATTTGCTTTATACATTACATATGCTCAGGTCTATAACCACCAAACACCTTCATTCAAATCGATAAAGGAAGATGTGTCCTTAATGAACGATACCGACTCTGCCATTCCGATCCTTCCTGCAAATGTTCCCATACCGGAACCCGATCTGCCGGAATCATTGGTTATCAACACATTGGAGCAATTTCACGCGCTAAGTGACACAACAAGGCACAGTATAATCGGATTGCTAAACCAAAAGCCACTCACAGCAAAACAGGTTGCCGCAGCGATGCAAATCTCCACCGGGGCAGCCAATCATCATATGCAAGTATTGGAAGCTGCAGGCTACATCAAAGTTATTGCTCGGCGGCTGGTAAAAGGTATTATTGCTAAATATTACTCACGAACCGCCAGAACTTTTTTATTCGATTTTCCCGATTCTCCCGAAGTTACTGCAAGTTTTGCCACTGAAATACTAACGCAGGCAAAACAGGAACTTGCACAATCACTCAGTTCACAAGTGGAGCCATCACAAATAAATACGATCAGCAGCGGATTCCCGCATGCGCGAATATCACGGGATCGCGCGCAATATTATATTAAAAAAATAAATGAACTGATAGATGAATTCACACAGGAAACACCAGACGCTACCGGAGAATTATTCGGTTTCCTATATTTATTTCTCCCGGTCAAAATTCAAGAAACCATTCATTCCCAAAAAGGTGAAGAACATGACAACAAATGAACCACAAGATTTGCTGCCGCAAACCAAAACCATTCATCCATCACTATGGCGCAACCGCGACTATATGCTGCTATGGGCAGGACAAACAGTTTCAGCCATAGGTAACAATATTACAACAATTGCGCTGCCCCTGCTGATATTAGATTTGACAAATTCACCATCTGCCGCAGGATTTGCCGAAGCTTTGCGCGCTGTGCCCTACTTACTTCTCAGTTTGCCTGTCGGGGCTTTCATCGATTCCTGGAACCGTAAACGAGTCATGATCATATGTGATTTCGGCCGCGCTGCTTCACTATCTTCCATCGTTATAGCGCTGGCGCTGCATATCTTAACTATCACACAAATATATATTGTGGCTGTGCTCGGCGGAACACTTTTTGTTTTTTTTGATCTTGCAGAGGTCTCCAGTTTAGCTCGGGTTGTTCCAAAAGAGCAATTGCCGCAGGCAACCGGCCAAAATCAAGCAACTTTTGGCATCGCAACGCTCATCGGCGCGCCATTAGGCGGCGCAATTTATGGAATCGGCAAAATATTTCCATTTGTTGGCAATGTCATCGGATACACCGGCTCGGCAATCTCGTTGATGGCAATAAAAACAAAATTTCAGGAAGATCGAACCAGCAAACCAAAAACCAATATCATTAAAGATATTATTGAGGGATTGCGTTGGCTATGGGAAAAGCCGCTCATCCGCTACATGGCGTTTCTTACCGGATCGCTCAACCTGATTGAATCAGGATTATTTTTAGCGCTGATTATCATTGCGCGCGCGCATGGCGCAACTCCGGTAGAAATCGGTTTTATCGGATCCATCGTTGCGGTTGGGGGAATAATAGGGTCAGTCATCGGAGCATTTATTCAGCAAAAATTTACCTTTGGGCAAGTAATCATCGCAACATTATGGATTCAAGGCGCAGCTATCGCCTTAACAATTATCTCGGCAAATTTCATCCTGCTCGGCTTTTTTGCCGGTATCGCGTTGATGATGGGGCCGATTTACAACGTTGTGCAGTTCAGTTACCGAATTTCATTAATTCCGGATCATCTGCAAGGGCGAGTAAACAGCGTTTTCCGGTTGCTTGCTTATGGCGGCATTCCAATTGGTGAGGCGTTATCTGGTATTGGATTGCAATATTTTGGAGCAATTCCTGTAATTATAATAATGTCGAGTTTAATATTTTTCGTTGCCATAATAACATCACTCAATTCTTTGGTGCGCGACGCTAACCCAATTTCTGCGGAAGCTAAAGCGTAAGTAGGAAAAGTTTCCCTATTTTATTACGGTAAAGCTTTATAATACACTAAAGGGCGATGCAATAATCCGGCAAAAAATATTGATTTGAATGGTTTTCACAATCGCAGCCGCAAAAAGCCTAATTGGCGCCAAGATTGCGAATATTGAAAAACCAGACGGAGCAATTCATAGCAGCGGGAAAGAAGGATCTTTCCCATCTTAACTGCGTATTTTGCGCCGGCAGGGTAACTGCCAACTCGCATACGCTAAACACAATCCCGGCGCCGCGATTCACTGCATTCACGCTGCTGCAGCCGGGCGCAGCGCTGGCATACCAGCCCAAAAAGCAGCGCACGTAACTTCCGAACAGCATTTCGGGAAAATGCGCCGGTATTTTGATGAAAGGATCATATCAATTCAGCGATATGCCCGAACCCATGCAAAAAGATGAATCAGTAAAAACATATATACAGCAAACAAAAACCTCACCGTTAACCGAACAAGAATTTTTAGAGCTGAAAAAGAAAAAAACCAAAGTATTTGAGGAGCCGTACTATGTACGACGCATGATTGGAGAAAATCGCCTGAAGTTCGTGCATTACCTCATTGAACACGGGGAATTAAGTGAGGATACACGCGATCACGACAGTGATGTTCTTTGATAATCACCACTCTTGCCACCGGTTTTGCTGATAAGGGCGATTTCTTGGATTATGCAGCCCTTATCAACACTTTTTACCATATCATACAATGCTAATGCAGCTGCGCTTACCGCTGTTAACGCCTCCATTTCCACACCGGTCCGGGCATATGTGGAGACAACTGAATGCGCCATAACTTGTGAAGTATTTTCATCTAACTGAAAAGTAACTTCAATACTGCTCAGCGGAATTGGGTGGCATAATGGTATAATCCGCGAAGTGTCTTTTGCCGCCATTATTCCCGCAATCCGCGCTACCGCCAAAGCGTCGCCTTTTTTCAATTCCCCGCGTTGCAGCGCAGTAAATGCCTTTGCTGTCAGCTGAACAATTGCGCTGGCTGCCGCTGAGCGGTGTGTTGCTTCTTTCATGGAAATATCCACCATCCGCGCTTCACCATCGGCAGATAAATGTGTTAGTTCTTGGGGTTCATCTTGATGAGACATATTGATATCATTCCAAAATAAATGTTCGCGCATTGATATGTGATACCGCATTGTATCACATATCAAACCATGCTGATATTGCTGCGCCATTGCAGCGAAATGAGTCGCCAAAACACCAAGTAACACAAACCAACGTAGCTAAATAACGCAAGTTTCACCAGGGTTTAGCTCTAATTCGTTCTTTGCAGCATACAGAGCCAGCGCGTAAAAAGCCAGCGAACCGCGATCTTCAGTAGTCAAAGCGATATAACTGAAGATTTTCATAAGGGCAACCCAATAATAATGTCGATCTACTGCGTATTTCGATCCAAGCAAAGCTATTAAAACTTTGCAAAAAAGCAATCCTAAGCCATTCATCAAAGCGCCACCTATTACAAAATGAAGTCGCCATTAAACAAGCATTCAAAGCTTTCCCAACGCCTACACGCTTGTCTATTTCAAAATATATCATAAAAAAACGGCGCATGCAATATTTATTTGGATAGCAATTATATTTTATCTAACTAATATCTAACTAATACCTAATTAAAACACATAAAAATCGCTGACAAAAATGATTCAGCCCAGGAAACACCGGTTATGTATCCTAAGTTCCCGAAAAGTCTAACGAGGAAAGAAGGAAAACCCCTGAGAAGAAGGGAGTTTCGGGTCTTTTTTCATTGACAATATCCTCGTTATATATTATAATATATAACGAGGAGTTGATG